>DAOMHE010000011.1:0-23113 GCA_035430785.1 Spirochaetota bacterium
AGATTTACGCAGTTCAAGGATATCTATGGAATTAAAACAATGGGACAACAGTGTTCTGAGATACAAAATAATCGAGATCAGGTGTACGGTTTTTGCGGTTTTCCGTTTCTATATCAGAATTATCTTTTATGCGTTCAAGTTTAACTACAGGCTTTTCGACGACAATATCCATTCCGAGTTTGCCGCCTGTTGACGCTTCGATAAAACGCTTCACGAATTTTGCTGACAGATTTGTCATAAAAACATCTTCATCAGTCACTGAGCTTTTTACGTGCACAGTATTTTCTACATCTTTCGCGTCGGTCTCGGGAATAATGATTACTTTCACACGGTGAACATAGAGCGGTTTTACCGATTTGTTTTTATCGCCATCTTTAATAACCTTGAGAAGCGTCGCATATTCATCGGCAAGAGCAGATGAATCTTTGCCCGCACGAGCAGCTAGAGTCTGCGCTTTTTCGGCGTAATCTGCCGCGCTCTTAAAATCACCGGCACCGAAAAGTTCTACTGAACGCCAATAACAACTTCTTGCGGCATAATTGAGAAACGAACTGTTCGCTGTATCTGGAAACCGTTTGAGGCATTCCGATGCAACGGCATACGCACTATTAAAATTTTTTAAATCTATCATCGCTGAACAAAACTGCGCATAGATTGAAACAATTCCGTCATTCAACTGCTGTAGAGGTTTGCCGTCTTTTTTCGCAGAATCAATTCTTTGATTGTATTCAGCAATTCCAAGACGAAACCACCGTTCTGAATTATCCGAGTTTCCAAGATAACGCCACGAATTGCCTGCCTGCACAAAAAGCCACGACTCCCTAAAACCCTTGCTATAGGCAGACTCATACGCGATAGCAGCTCTCGTATAATCTTTAAGCGTCAAAAGAAAAAACTGAGCCTTGCGCGCGGTAACAAAACCGCTTTTCGTATCCGATTCTTCTGCCTGAAGGTACATCTTCTCTGCAGAAACATAATCCTTCTTATCCTTGAAAGAATCAGCCATTTTCAGAATATCTTTCACCTGATCAGCGAAGATACCATGCGATACAAAAATAACAGCTATTGATACAAATCTGACAAACTTCATGAACTCTCCAGATAGAATAATATAAACCTTCTCCTGAAAAAACTCAACATGAATTTTATGTACAGAAATAGTCTCAGCTCTTACTAAATCAAATTATCCTTTATCATACAAGCAACTGATTGACCTGGTCATTAGTAATCTGTTCGGTCATTCTTTTCACTGCGCAAATCAGCTAAGATAGCACGTAATTCCTTAAGCGATTCTGCATTATTCTCGTGAGAATAAACGCATTTTAAAACCGCATCTTTCACTTCAACCAAACTTTTCAAATCGGGATTTTTTTCTTCGGCTTTTTTTAACCAGCTAATCCATCCGACAGAAGAAGGATGATCTATAATCTCATCGGAGAACAAATCCGTCAATTTTCGGAGTTCCTTCGCCAGCTTTTTATCAGGCGGCAGGTAATATTTTTTGTTACGGGTTACAAACCATTTCTTCCACCTGAAAATTACATACAACAAAACACAAGCCGCAGCAAACAAAGATAAAAAGATAACATATTTCTTACTTAAATATTCAAGCGGCTTATTCTTTTTTAATCTTCCTTCCATAGCAGAAATATATTTCTCAGTTTCGGGATCTTTTTCTATCCTTGATACTCTTCCGTTTTCAGGATAAAAAAATAATGTCAGCGGATCTATTCTTATCCACCCTATTCCGTCCGCATATACTTCCGTCCATGAATGAGAATTGAAAGCAGTCACATCATAAAGCCGCTTCTCTCCATCCGAACTTATTCTGAATCCTTCCACATATCTCGACGGTATACCGCAATAACGCAGGAGTACTGCCATAGCAGTTGCAAAATGTGCCGAATATCCTTTCTTTTCATCGATAAAATGTTCAACGATATCCTCATCTTTTTTAAGCGGATTCAAATTTACTGATAAGGTCATCTCATCTGCAAAATAATTCATAATGTTTTCGATTGTCCCGGCGATGCCCTTTTCACTCGACTTCAAACTATCAGCAAGTTTCTTCAAACGAATATTTTCAGGAACTTGCAAATAAGGAATTAAATCATCAGCCGTCATTTTACGGTCAATATATTCAACAGACAGATTCCTCCCGCTGTAATTTATAGTTTTAAAATTTTTTGGATTTAACGCAATATAAACGTAATCATTTTTCAAAAGCGGGCCGGAAGAAAGATACTCCCCCTTTTCACTCTCAGCAGAGATAGAAATTGCAGACTGAGATTTAACTTTAATATTCAATGATGAAAGCATATACGGAATATATGGAAGATAATCACCGGATACAGATAGTTTTATGCCTGATGAACTATCTATCGAATCAAATGTAATTTCGGGATTTTCATAAGAGACTTCACTATATTTTTTGTTTTGCGCTGACCATGATGTTCCTTTATAGTATGAGTATGTCCGTATTTTTATATAGTATTCTTTCAAAAGCTCTTTGCTTTCAATTGAAAGACGAAATATTTCCGATTCGGAAAATCTAGGTTTATTCGCAAAAACATTTTCACGGTAGAACAATCCGTAGCCGCTTATCGCTCCGGCTTCTTTTGAATTTGGAAATGTTTCCAGCACAAATCCCTTGAAATTTTCCGAAATCAGATACGAAGTCAGCCATCCTTTTTCTTTTTTAATCCCGGCAGACATAACAAATGAAACAGCAATTACACAGATAAACATCATAAAATAGAATTTAAATTTGTGACGGAAATAATTGGTCTTTTCCGGAATGAGAATAATACCAAAAAATAAAACAAGCAAAGACGCAAAAACAATTTCATACGAATTTATCAAAACAAAGAACACTACCGAATTTACAAAAAGATGAAGAACAAATGTCTTAAATATTCCGAGCTTATAAACAAAACCCGAAGTAATTACCGACAAGCAGAGAGATACAGCTATAAATATTGAAGAAATTGTTCCTTCCGGCTTAAGTTCAACATTTATCCACGCTTTATACGCATCAAAAGGAATCATGAGAATAAAAAGAATAAGCATTACGCCGGATAACAAATAGAGCACATGCAAAATGCCGGCAATAATTCTTCTCTTAGTTTCTCCGTAGAAAAAACTTACAAAGAGCGCAAAATTCAAAATAATTGACACGGAATATAATACAGGATAGACCATTTTGCCGTTAATATATCGGCTCAAAATAAAAGGGAAAATGACAGAAGCAAAAACCGAATAAACGAATAAAACAATAAGCCTCTTTGTACTTTCTTTATTTTCAAAATCAGTTTTCATTGAAAGACCTTTGAAATATCATCGAATGAACTTATTACTTTTACGCGTATTCCTTTTGACTCAAGCACAGACAAATATCTTTCATCTTCCGGCGAAGAATGTGAAGAGACATATAGAATCAATATTTTTTCAGGATAAGGAATATCCGCGCACAAATAATCACTACTGGATGATATTACTATAGCATCTTTTGCTATTCTCATTCTGCTTTCGGAAAGAATACTTGCATAAGGCGACATTTGTCCGTTAAAAGAAATAAACACAGTCGACTCATAAAATTTATCAAACTGTTTCATTCCACAGTTCTCTCCGAGAACTTTTTCTCCTTCAGCATAAACGGAAAATTTTGTTCCGCTTTTCAGCAAATGTGCAGAAACAGAAAGCACTGATTCAAGAATAAGATCTTCGTTGGTTCTAAAACCATGATCATCGAATTTTCTCATATCCGCATATACTTCAATACTTTTACGTGAAGATCCATGGAATAATTTTACATACATATTACCCGTAGAAAAATATTTTTTCCAGAATATTCTTTTTACATCCATCCCTTCCCTGTACTCTTCTATAGATGAAAACTGATCATCTATTTCCGCACCTCCGTGAAAGTTTCCCCCGTTTGAATCCTTAAGACTTTCGGCAAAATCAGTATTATCCGGACGGAAAATTCTAGGCCGTACATAAAAAGTTCTAAAAAATATTTTCGGTGGATACGCAAATATTCCTGCCATATCCATGATCTCCGCACGTTCAATTCCCAGTTCGTAAACTCCGCGGTGTTCGCTAATGACAGAATATTCTTTTTCGAAATATTTTTTTCCTCCTATGAAGCAATTTATCTTCTTCTCATAATTTTCTCCGGCTCCGACCGTTTCTCTGAATTTGATACAAAACTCTACAATAGGCAAAAAAGACTCATTGGACAGGGCAAGTTTATAGGTAATAGCTTCTCCTCTCAAGGGATGTTCATTGGAAAATATTTCTATAAAGCGCAATGAGAGTGAATTGACAATAAACAGCACCAGAGAAATCAAAAGAAAAAACAATACGGCATAATACGCAATTGCAACCGCACCGGCAAAACTCATTGCCGCTAAATACAGCAGAGAAAGAGAAATCAGATACAATATTGCCGCTCTGAAATTAACTCTTATCAAAATTACAATCCGGTCGGAATTTTTACAGAGGACACGATTTCGGAAATAATTTTTTTTGGAGTAATTCCGGAAAAGCGCGCATCAGGTGAAAGAACTAATCTATGCGGCAATACTATCGGAGCCGCATAGATAACATCTTCCGGAATCACGAAGTCCCTTCCTTCCATAAATGCCCTGCCCTGTGACGCATACAGGAGATGAAGCGACGATCTCGGACTAAGCCCGAGTTTGACGTCAGTTCGCGATCTGCTTTTTGAAACCATTTCTGCAATGAAATAAAATATTTTCTGAGAAACCGAAATCTTTCTGACAGATTCCCTTATGGATATAATCTCATCCGCCGAAGTTATCTTTTCTGCTTTTATCAAATTCGATTCACTGAAAGTGTTCAGAATGCGGACTTCACTATCAATGTTGGGATAATTAATAGAAAGAGATATTCCGAATCGGTCGAGCTGCGCTTCGGGAAGAGGAAATGTTCCGGAATAATTTTCAGGATTCTGAGTAGCAATTACAAAAAATGGAGTAGGAAGAAGATGCGTAACTCCGTCAACCGTTATGCGTTCTTCCTGCATCGCTTCAAGAAATGCCGACTGAGTCCGGGGAGATGCCCGGTTAAGTTCATCGGCGATTATTATCTGATGATGCAATTGTCCTTCTCTGAATACAAAATCATTTTTTCCGGAAATCCACATATTCATGCCGAGAACATCACCCGGAAGAATATCCGGTGTAAACTGAATCCGTCCGAAATCGAGTCCGCTCGCTTCGGCAATAGCTCTTGCAAGCGTCGTCTTTCCGACACCGGGAAAATCTTCAATAAGAACATGCAGCCCTGATATAAGTGCAAGAATACAGTTTTCGCAAACCGGTTCATCTTCAATAAAAACCTGAGAGATGCTATTTATAAGCCTTGTTATTTTTTCATCCACAGAAATCTCCTCCAAAGAGTATTTTTCACAAGCAGTATTTAACTTTTCTGCTCCGATCTTACTCCGTTTTTGAAGTCTATATTCAGACTTCTTATCGCAAATAATTCGCTAACAAGTTCATTTCTTCTTTCGCCGACCGGCTCGGTAATAAGCTGTTTTTCAATTTCACAATACCTTCTTAGAATACTTTGAGTGTTTTCGCTATAAAAAGATTCACTTGCCCAAGCCGCAGCGTCTTCATCCCACAGATTATATATTTCATCAGCTATCCAGTCCGCCCATTCCTTTGTCGGAATATTTGAACCGGGCTCATAAGGCATTACATAATCAATGCCAATCACTCTTGCGATAACGAATGGATTCATCAGAAGAGTCTGAATAAATTTATCATATGCTTTATTTAAGTTACCGGATTTATAAAGTGCGAGCGTCCATGAAAGATACTGCCCCGGCTCACCGCAGTCATCAGAAAAAACCCTTTGAAACCACTTATAATGCTTAAGAGCACCTTCAATATCGCCTGCAAGCATATAATATGAACCTATGACATAACGGATTCCACCGCTGTCGTCATAACAGCCGAATCTTCTTTTTTCGGATTGAAGATACTTTTCGTATTTTACAATATGATTTTTGATTGTTTCAATTCTTTTCGGAATTTTCATTCAAGCCCCTCTTTAACAGATAATTCTGAAATCAACATAAATTAAAAGCTTTGTATATGCTTTGAAACTCAATTGCGGATTTCGACAGCATAATTCATGATGATTAACTTTTATATTCTGTGTCATACTTTTTTCTTCATGCCGGAATTAATTAGTTCAACTTTCGATTCGGAGAATACAAAACTTAAACAGCGCTTAAATGTACTCACTTTAAATTTATGTCAAATAATGAGTCAATTTACTGATATCAGAATTGTCCGCACTGGTCTTTAACGTGAAGCTATTATTACCTACAATAATTTCATATTGAATGACGTTCTTATAAATTTCATCATTGTCGATATTGATTGATGCTATGCTCTTAAAAGGCACATACAAATATGATCTTTTGTGAACCGGAAAATTTCTGAAATTTATATTTTTTCCGCATGATACAACAATAAGATCTTTTGAAGTTGCCAGTATCATCAACTCGGTCAATTCAGGAGATAAAATTAGAGCAGTCATTATTTTAAACAATTTTCTTTTTTTATATGTCACTCTTTTTTTTGGCTGATATGCAATGAATCTGATATTCTCATTATTCTTTGACAATAATGAATATATATTATTGAATCCGAAACTCAAATTAAAATCAGATAGATTTTTATTACAATCAACCAAATCTATTTGCGTTGTTTCCATATTCTGTCTGACAATCTCTACAAATTTATCAATTATGTCCTTTGAAACCGCATTATAGACAATGCAATATAATTCCGAATTCAAATAAATAACTAAATTCCCCCGCAAAATATCTATTGAATTTTCTATTGCGGCAATTTCTGTATAATAAACTTTTTTTGAAATTACATCATCATCGTTTCTTTCCATTATATAAATATAATCAGAATATGCACCAATGACGTAATCATACATATGCATACCAGGCTTGAGACTACGCCTTTCCATATTTATAGGAATTTTGAACAATATGGAATGATTATCCTCCTGTTCAAAATGCTTTTTAAAAACAAGCGGAATTTCATGCTCTTCATCAATTTCATAAACCCATGGACCAAAAGCCGTATATTCCTTATCCTGCATCAGTTCTTCCTTAAAATATGTTTAGATCAAATGATTAAAAATCATCCGCAATTTAATATTATGATCATGTAATAAAGTAAATGAAATAACACAGCAAAATGCAATCAATATTTCCAACAGCTCCGCTCCCACGTCTAAAAACTGCTGGACAAACGTAAAATATATGCAGTTGTTATAACTCAAAACAAACATACTGCACAGCAATCAATCCAGTGCAGAAACGGGGCGGCATGGCAAAAAACAATTCATTCGTCAGAGAGCTGTTCAGCGAAGTCCGCAAATGGACTAAGCAGGGAATAATTTCTCGCGAACAACAGCAAAAAATTGAGTCACTCTATGCTGTCAAAATAGAATCCCATGAAAAAGAAAATGCCTCAAAAAAATCGCTTAACCTGAATTCAGTCATAATGGGTCTCGCTGTTCTCTGCCTGGCTGCCGGAGTCATCATATTTTATGCTTCTAATTGGAAAAAAATGCCGCCGAGCATTAAACTCATACAGGTGTTTTTTCTTGTTATAGCAAGTTACTGTACTTCCGCCTGGTTTCTTTTCAGCGAGAACCGAAGCCGCCTCATCGGAAGAGCATTTCTCGTTCTGGGCATGGTTTCGTACGGTGCGGCGATTATGCTTGTTGCGCAGATTTATCATATCAGCGCGCATCCGACAAACGGAATTCTTGCATGGGCAGGCGGAGTATTTCTCATGGCGGCTCTTATGCGCGAACGCTTCGGCTTCTACATTGCATCGCTTTTATTTTTTATATGGAACTGCTGGGAATTCGCAGTATATGATAATCCGGCTTACTTATATCTGCTTTTCATTGCACTTGCGGCTTTCTTTTATATCCGTCTGAAAGATGTACCCGGCATCATCGCCTCTCTCTGCTTTCTGATTATTTATTATTATCAGTCCATCATACCCGGTTACGTTTACAAATCTGATTTTGAAGTGATGATTTTTTTAACCGGGCTGTTAAATCTTCCGCTCGGAGCAATGCTTCTTTGTGCCGGTTCATATTTCAGGGATAAAGAGCTTTTCAGACCATCAAGTTATCTCATGTCCATATTCGGTTGGCTCATCTTCACATTACCGTTTCTTTCAATGTCATGGCCTTTCGAAAAAATTAATTCCGGAATATTCGCATCATTCGGAGTAAGCGCTAAATATTCGGCAATATACATCGTGTTCATAATCCTATGCACTTTATTTATTTATCTGATAAAAAAAAGCGGAAGACCAATTAAATTTTTAACCGCCGCATGCGTTTTTCCAGCCCTGGTTTTCTTTCTACCGATGGGAGGATTACAGGTGCGGATGATAAGCTTTCACTGCGTGATGGCAGCCCTCTTTTTCTTTTTTCTTTATTATTCTCACACAGAAGAAAAGAAAGATATTTTCAACACAATACTCGCCTACATTTTTGCGTTTTCTGTAATTATCGTCAAGGGATTCGGTTTCGTCATTTACGCTTTTATCTCAGAAAAATACAAAGTCGCATATATCGCAGGATTCATAGTCTTTGCCGTCGTCTGCCTTCTTCTCAATGTTCTCGTTGAGAATCTCGCAAAAAAACGAGAAGTCAAATATTCTCCTGCAATCATTCACGTACTTTGTGCGGCGATGATGTGGATATCCGTATATGCCGCTTCGTTTGAAATAGACGGACAGCAGTCTATCTTCAGCGCAAACAAAATTGTAATAATAATGATTATTCTTTTTTCTGCTATTGCGGCAGGTCTTTTCGCCTGGCTTGTTAAAACTCTCAAGAACAACCGAATCATCGTCTACCTCGCCGGACTGGTTTCAGTCTTTACTCTGACTGCGCTTTTCATAGCAGGCCCGAACACTTCATGGATTGTTTATTCACTGCTCTTCAATTCACTGCTTGTCATTTTTTCTTCGATATACATGTACTACAGTTCCGTCATTCAGTCAAAGGCTCTTCTCAATATAATGGTATCCGCTTTCGTGCTTCACATACTAACGCGGTATTTTGATCTGTTCTGGGATATGCTTTCAGGTTCGATCTTTCTTCTTTGTACTGGCCTCATCGGCATAACAGCCGGAATTATTCTTGAAAACAGACGGCGTTCGCTCTCTCGCAAAATTAAATCAGCCGGAATAAACAAAGGTGAAATGATATGACAAAATACAAAAAAATATTATTCTGCGTCATAGTTGCGGCTCAAATTGCCGTATTAGGCTCAATGATTTTCAAGCAGGAAAGACTTCTCTCCGGAGGGACAAAGATAATACTCAAATGCGTACCCGTAGATCCGCGGAGCCTTTTCAGCGGCGATTATGTAATTCTGCGTTACGAAATCACAAACATTGACACAGATAAACTCAAGATAAAGACCGACAAATCTTTCAGCATGGATCAGACCATTTATGTTGCGCTTGAAAAGGACGCATCCGCTTCGTATTATAACGCGGCTGAAGTCAGCACAGATATCAAATCACTATCCGGCCGATATCCGGCTGTTATCCGCGGAAAAGTTGAATACGCTTATGACAACTCCATCACCATACGCTACGGCGTTGAAGATTATTTCGTGCCTCAGAATAAAGGCCATTACATCGAATCAAACATGGAATCAACAACAGTTGAAGTGTCGGTTGACGCGAAAGGAAACAGCGCAATCTCGCGGCTGTATGTAAACAATACGGAAATCGTATTTTATTGATTGGTAACAGAGTATGAAAAAGTTAGAATCATTAACACTCAAACTAAATCTTTTCGCAGATGAGAATGAAGACATTCTTGCAGTTCTTCTCGTCGGTTCTTATGCATGCAATAAACAGCATGAGAAGTCCGATATCGATATAATGATAATCACAACCGATGAGATTAAATATCTTAACGATTACAATTGGATAAATAAGATAGCAGAATCATCTACTATAGAAAAAGAAAACTGGGGAATGGTCAATACTCTCAGGTGCTTTTCGGATCAGATAGAAATCGAGTTTAACATATGTCCAACTGAATGGATTACTCTTCCAACAGATCCGGAAACAGAAAGAGTTCTCCGCGACGGCTATAAAATCATTTTTGAAAGAAATGATTCATTACATGAAATTAAGAGATTCATCCCCGCTCTGAATTAAATTTATGACAACTGCAAAAGAAGCTTGACTAATGACCGCCGGTCATTTTAATGTTTCTCATGGAAAGAAACTTTAAAAGAGCCGTCTCCGACGAACAGAAAAACGAAAAAACAGCACTGATTACCTCTGCTGCGGAAAAACTTTTTGAATCCGATAAATTCGAACGTATCACGATAGAAAAAATAGCAAAACAGGCGGGCATAGCAAAAGGCACGGTTTTCATCTATTTCAAAACCAAAGAAGAAATCTTTCTATCAATCGCCGAAAAAGAAACCGCAAACTGGAAAAAGAATCTTTGCGCAGCAATTGAATCCGCCTGTGTTAACGGCAAGAAAATCACAACTGAAGCTTTGTGCAATATCCTTATCTCTTCACTCGAAAACAACAACTTCATCAAACTCATCTCAATTCTCGATGATACTCTCGAACAGAACATTGATTTTAAAAAGGCTCTTCACTTCAAAAAATATGCAAAATCAGAAATGGAGGAAATCTCTTCAATAATTGAGGCTTCTTCTGACACATTAAAACCAGGAAGCGGAATTATAATTCTTAATTCTCTCTACACATGCGCGATAGGTGCATTCAAAGTTTCAAATCCGTCGGATACCGTAAAAAAAATCACTAAACGTCCCGGCATGGAAATTTTTGACAGAAACTTTAATGATATCATGCGGCACATCAGCATGTGCTACATAAAAGGTTTTATTGCTTCAGGCAGTTAAAAAATTTTGTTTCATTTATGACCATTGGTCATCTAGGAGGAATAATGAAAACAGTGCTTATTACAGGAACATCAAGCGGAATCGGCAAAGAAACGGCTTTGCTGTTTCAAAAGAAAGGATGGAATGTCGCGGCTGGACTGAGAAATCCCGAAAAAGAAGAAGTTTTAACAAAACTTGCAAACGTTAAATGCTATCATCTCGACGTGAAGGACAAAGCTTCATGCGATAAATTCATTAATGATGCGCTTAATGATTTCGGGAGTTTTGACGTTTTAGTCAATAATGCCGGAATATATTTAAACATGCCGTTTGAAATCTCATCCGAAATGGAAGCTGAAGACATAATAAACACAAATCTTTTCGGAACAGCAAATGTCATGAAGGCTGCTCATCCGTTTTTACGCAATAGCAAGAAAGGTGTAATAATCAATGTTTCATCCGTTGCAGGCAGAACTGCATTTCCATATCAGAGTTTTTATCATGCTTCAAAATGGGCTCTTGAAGGAATGAGTGAATGTCTTTTCTACGAATTAAAAAATACCGGCATTAAGATCAAACTTGTTGAGCCCGGCATGGTCAAAACAAGTCTTTACAGAAACATGAAAAATCCTGACAATATGGATTTACCTGAAGAATACCGTACTTCATTTAAGGCATGGTATAAATTTCTGACCGCGGCATACGAAAAAGGATATCCGCCCGCAAAAGATGCGGAAACTATTTATAGAGCAGCAACCGATAGAAGCAACCGCCTGCGCTATACGACTGATTTTACCACAAGGTATACATTATTGCTGAGACGCATGCTTCCTGAAAGAATATTTATGAAACTCATCTCAAAAGTCTGCGGGATCTGAAATTCAGTACAGGTCAAATTTTAGTTGTAATTTCATATAATTAACTACTAAATGCGGTAATATTCTTAATTTAGATTATTACCGCGAGGCCGGATGAGAAACATAGTCTTTATTGCTTTTATTTTTATTTTTGCATGCGGTGGAGGGAACTCTGATTCATCATCACGATTCTTCTATGTTGATTCATCTTCCGGAAATGATACAAACAGCGGAGATTCCGAATCAACTGCATGGAAAAGCCTTGCAAAAGTTAACTCGCAAAATCTTCAACCAGGTGACAATGTATTATTCAAAAGCGGTTTAATTTACGAAGGCGCTCTTGAACTTACTGCATCAGGAACAGAATCCAGTCCGATTAATTTTGACGCATACGGTTCAGGTTCGCTTCCGGTATTTTCCGGTTCAAAGACTGAAACCGGCTGGACTCTTCAAAGCGGGAGTATCTATAAAAAAACAATGACTTATACTCCGGGAAAAACAGGATCGGGTATTGTTCTCGAAGACGGTGCCCCTTTGGAATTCAGAAGCTGGAACACAAATGCAGAAACATCACTTGGCGTAGAAAGCGGTGTATTCACTTATGATCCGGGAGATCTTTTCTCAGGAATAATTTACATTGTCTGCTCTGATTCAGCAAATCCTTCAACTCACTCCATTGAAGCAGGATTTCATCTTATCGGAGTTCACGGAGAAAATATATCTAACATCAACATTAGTAATATTCATTTCAAGAATTACAGCTGTCACGGGATTTCACTCCGAAGCTGCAGCAATATAAATGTCAGCGGATGCAAAGCTAAAAATATAGGAGGCGCTGTACTGGCTCTTACACCAGTTTTACTTTACGGCGGCAACGGCTTTGAATTCACTCTTAACAGCTCGAATTGTTCTGTTTCCGATTCGTCAGCCGTCAATATATTCGATTCGGGATTTTCTCCGCAGGTTTTTGAAAGCAATACATTGACGAGTGATATAACTTTCAGCAATTGCACGGCCGACAATTGCGGCTTTGCCGGAATTGAAATTTCAGTGCTCAAATACGGAACATCTTCAAACGAAAAACTCCGGAACATCAGCGTTGATTCCTGTATGGTAAGCAATTCAGGCAAGGGATGGAGCGGAATCCGCTACGGTAACGAAGGCCACGGAATTCGAATCAAGGCAGATACAGATGCGGGAAGCATCACGGGTGTTACAATCACACAGTCAACAGTACAGAACTCCGCTTCAGCAGGAATCTATATCGGGGGCGAGGCCGGAACAGTTAACATCTCCCGCTGCATGATCAGCGGAAATAAATACGGAATACAGTGTGCGGGAATTTCCGGCGTGGCATCGCTGAAATTGAAATTAAGTTCTTCTATTATTATATACCAGAATGCTCTAGGAGCACAGGGGATAGCATACAATGTCGCTACAGGAAGCAATTTTGAAATAATTAACAACACCTTCTTCAATAACACCCTTTCATTCTTTATCGGGCCGTGCGGAACAGGAACAAGAATTCTCAAAAACAATGTTTTCTATTCTTCGAACACTTCACACACTTATCTTTATTGCGGCAGCAATCCGGCAATACAATCCGATTACAATTGTTTCTATAAGAATGAAGGAAACATCATCGGATGGAACGGTACGGCTTATAAATCTCTCTCCGATTTCAGTTCGGAATCATCAACTGACGCAAATTCAATCGAAAGCAATCCGCAATTCATCAACGCTTCTTCAAACTGGAATCTTCAGAGCGGATCAGCATGCAAAAACAGCGGAATTTCTGCCGGAATTCTTACCGATTTCAACGGAAATTCCTATGGAAATCCGCCTTCTCGCGGAGCCTTTCGGTAAAATAAACCATTAAAAATATTCTTTACGGATAACAATGCTTAAAAAATACTGCCCGCACAGGTGGTATCTTTTAATGAAACAAATCAAAAATATAGCAATAGTTGCCCACGTTGACCATGGAAAAACAACCCTCGTCGACGCGCTTTTGAAGCAGTCCGGCGTTTTCCGTTCGAATGAAAAAGTCGACGAAAGAGTAATGGACTCCAATGATCTTGAAAAAGAACGCGGAATTACGATATTCTCTAAAAACGCATCAATACACTACAAAGATTTCAAAATCAATCTTGTAGATACACCGGGACACGCAGACTTCGGCGGAGAAGTTCAGCGAATTCTAAAAATGGTTAACTCGGTACTTCTCGTTGTAGATGCTTTCGAAGGCCCTATGCCTCAGACCAAATACGTTCTCAAGAAATCTCTTGAAGCAGGACACAAACCGATTGTAATCGTCAATAAAATTGACCGTCCGAACAGCCGCCCCGAAGAAGTAATCGATATGATTTTCGATCTTTTCGTAGAACTTAACGCGACAAACGAACAGCTCGATTTCCCTTATGTTTTCGCTTCCGCAAAAAACGGAATAGCCCATACTACCCTTTATGATGATTCAACCGACATGACTCCGATATACGAAGCCATAATCAAACATGTTCCTGAGCCGAGCGGATCGGATTCGGAAGAATTTCAGTTTCTCGTGTCTGCACTCGAATATGATAACTATATCGGAAAAATCGCAACAGGAAGAATAGCTGACGGTGTTGTTAAAGTCGGCGACACGCTTGCTATGATTAAACGTAAAGGCGGAATCTCCAATTTCAAAGTAACTAAAATTTTCGAATATAGCGGAATGAAAAAAAGCGAAATCTCGGAAGCTCATGCCGGAGATATTATTTCAATAGCAGGTGCTGAAAATGTTGATCTCGGCGATTCATTCTCAAATCCTGACAATCCGGTAGCAAAAGACGGAATCGAAATAGATGAACCGACAATTGCGGTTAACTTTATTGTAAACGATTCGCCTTTCTTCGGAAAAGAAGGAAAGTACGTAACAAGCCGTCATATCTGGGAACGTCTCGAGCGCGAGATAGAAAAGAATCCTTCGCTTGTAATAGAAAAAGCAGATACAAAAGATTCATTTACAGTAAAAGGACGCGGAGAACTTCAGTTCTCTATACTTGTCGAAAATATGCGCCGCGAAGGCTACGAGTTTCAGGTTTCAAAACCCGCAGTTCTTTACAAGGAAATAGACGGAGTCAGACACGAACCGATTGAACATGCGGTAATTGACGTTGCCGATGAGTTTTCAGGTGTAGTTATCGAAAAAATGGGAATCCGTAAAGGTGAACTCGTCAACATGGTACAGGGAACTGACGGATACACTCGCCTCGAATTCAACATACCTTCACGCGGACTAATCGGATTCAGAAATGAATTTATGACAGAAACACGCGGAACAGGAATACTCAATCACCTTTTTCACGGATACGAACCGCACAAAGGCCCAATACCTTCAAGAACCAGAGGCGTGCTTGTAGCAATGGAACCCGGAGTAACAGTTGCATACGCTCTCGACAATCTTCAGGATAGAGGAACAATGTTCGTCAATCCGGGAGTTTCAGTTTACGAGGGAATGATTATCGGAGAACACTCACGCGAAAATGACCTCGATGTTAATCCGAGCAAAACAAAAAAGCTTACCAACATGCGTGCTGCAGGTTCGGACGATGCTGTTAAACTTATTCCGCCTCGTCAGTTCAACTTCGAGCAGGCTCTCGAATATATTCAGGATGATGAACTTCTTGAAATTACGCCGACAAGCATAAGAATGAGAAAGAAAGTTCTGAAAATTCACGAAAGAAAAAAATCTAAGGCCGAGTAGAAGCATATTTCAGGTTATGCCTGAAAACGCTTTTGCCGTTTATACGGCAGGCAGTCATATAACAGGAAAGCGCGGAGGAAACATCTCCGCGCGATTCATATACCACGCCGAGATTATTATAAAGCTCTTCATCATCAGGAAAAAAATAAATCAGCTCCTGAAGAATCCGTTCTGCTTCAACAAAATTTCCTTTCTCTAATTCTTTCATTGATTCAATAATAATTTTATCCTTATCCGACGAAGACGAAGGAACATAAATAAAACGCTCTGTCGTCATTTTAATCTGAGTCTTACCTTCTGAATGGATAAAATCAAAGCGTGCCGGAAATGACACGCTTTGATATGACGAACAGGATAATAAAATTGCCGCAGTTATAGCAGCAAGGCACGTTTTATATCTGCGGTTCATATTTTCCGAATACACCTTCAACCGCTTTTGCCGCGTTGAGGATGTCTCTTTCCTTGAAATAATTGCCCATAATCTGAAGACCTATAGGCATCTTCTGAGAGTCGAGTCCTACAGGAACGGAAATGCCCGGTACGCCTGCAAGGTTTGCCGAAATTGTCAGAATATCCGAAAGATACATGGCAAGCGGATCATTCATCTTTTCGCCGATTCCGAAAGCTGTTGTTGCGGCAACAGGCGACATTATTACATCGCATTTCTTATAAGCTTCTTTGAAGTCATTTATAATCAAAGTTCTTCCTTTGAGAGCCTTGAGATAATATGCATCATAATATCCGCTTGAAAGCGAATATGTTCCGAGTACTATTCTGCGTTTAACTTCACCGCCGAAGCCTTCACTTCGCGCCCTTTCATAAAGGTCACCAAGGGATTCCACACCTTCCGGTCTTCTGCCGTAGCGTATTCCGTCAAATCTTGAAAGATTCGAGGAAGCTTCCGACGTAGCTATCAAATAATAAACCGGAACAGCGTATTCAGTCATCTTTAGAGAAATCTTTTCGACAACCGCACCCTTCTTTTCAAGTTCCTTAACGGCATTCATAACCGCATCGGAAATTTCAGCGCTCACACCGTTAAAATATTCATCAGGCAGTCCGATACGAAGACCTTTCACGTCGCCTGAAAGTTTATCAGACGAAAAATCAATTGTTCCTTCAGCGGATGTTGAATCTTTTTTATCATAACCCGAAACGACCGAAAGAAGATCGGCAGCGTCATCAACGGAACGCGCGAATGTTCCGATCTGATCAAGCGATGATGCATACGCGACAAGACCGAAACGCGAAACTCTTCCGTAAGTCGGTTTTATTCCGACAACACCGCAGAACGATGCAGGAAGTCTGATAGATCCCCCCGTGTCTGATCCGAGCGATGCCGGAACTAAAGACGCGCTCACTGCAGCTGCTGAACCGCCCGAACTTCCGCCCGGAACCTTGTCTGTATTATGAGGATTTTTTGTTACACCGTAAAATGATGATTCGGTAGTTGAACCCATCGCAAATTCATCAAGATTTGTTTTTCCGCTTATTACAAAACCGCTTTCGGAAAGCTTTTCTGTTACAGTTGCATTATACGGCGACTTAAAATCACCGAGAATCTTCGATCCGCATGAAAGCTTGACATCTTTTACAGCAATATTGTCTTTCAATGCAACAGGAATTCCGTCAAATTTTGAAAGAGATGCGCCGGAAGCTCTGCGCTCGTCGGATTTCTTTGCCTGTTCTAAAAAATTTTCCTGATCGAATGTTATATATGAATGAATCTTCGGCTCGATTTTTTCAGTCCGGCTGATGAGCTCCTGTGCTATATCAAGCGATTTTATCTCTTTTTTATCAAGAAGCTCCGAAAGCTCCTTCATGGATTTGTTATAAAGCATAATTCCTCCGCAGAAAAGATTCTTCTTTTGGCTCTTAATCGGTCAATGATTTTTTAGAAAGCCGGAGACAATGAACCTCCGGCATGCAACTATTTCTTTTTCACTTCAATCTCGGCAGGAGAACTCCATCCCTGAACAGAAGGTTCATACATGCACCCGGCAATGGACGGTCTGACCATAAATTTGCCCGAAAGCTCAGCGCGTACGGTATAGGCAAGTTCATAAACCTGTTTCGCTTTCAGTTCCGAAAAGAAAAATACCATACGGTTATCCCATCTTTCTGCTCTGCTGTACTGGTTTATTCCGCCGTAAGCATCAACTCTGCTCACTTCAAAACCGCTCGGAAGAAAATCTTCGAGCGCAACATAATCAAGGTTTTCCTTCGAAGAAAAACGCACCTTGACCATAATTTCATCTCCGCTCTTAATTCCGTTTTCAGGTTTAATCATTTCCGGAATGAGATATTCTGCACCGTTTAAATCAAATATACGTTTAAGCTTGTAGAAGGTTCTGCTGATATCTATTCCGTTATTCAGCGCAGAAAGAGAACGTTCGTTTGACTTAAATATAGAAGTAAAACCTTTAGGATTGAATTTTAGTGTCCCTTCTACAGTCACGCTGACAGTTGAGCCCTTTCCACCGGCTGACGAACTCTCAAATGAAACAGGTCCTTTTTCTCCCGAAAGCTTGACATATCTCGTAAGCTTATCAGAAACAGCGCTCTTATCCGCCGGATCATATTTGATATTAACTTGATTCTTTCCATTGACCGTAACTTTGATTTCAGAAGCTTCCGCGCCAATGTCCTTCACGCCGTCAAAATAATCACAAAGTGAAAGAATAACATTTCCCGTTCCTTTTGTGCTTACCCATATTCCGCCGTTCGCTCTTTTGGAAAGTGAAAGCACAATTTGAGCCTCGAGGTCATCATTTCCTTTTAGGCGGCAAAGAGCGGAAAGTGCGTGCGCAGTCATCTCGGAATCATTTCCCTGCCATGACCACGGATTATAACTGCTCTTCCACACGATGCCGTATTCGTCTTTACCAGCCGAATCAAGAAGCGCCTTCTTAGCTTTTTCGATTTCATCTGCAACATCAATATTCTTTGATTTAAACTGTTTGTCGCGTTCGATATTTTTCACTGTCAGAGCATTTATTACAAAAGCTGATTCGTATGAAACCGGTTTACGTTTCGACAATTCCGCATACAGCTCATGATTCCATTTGCCGTACAAAGAATATACATAAAGCAGATTCGCAAGTTCGGCATAACCGCTGACGTATCCTTTATTATTTTTCGCGTTCATCATTCTATATACTGCAGCAAGACCGCTGTCAACAGTCTGCTTCGATATTTTAAAACCCATTTGCTCGGCTCTCTTCAATGATGAAAGCGCGTAACATGTCAGAAACTCGTTTCCTCTGTCGCCGGCAAACCATCCCCAGCTTCCGTCATCATTCTGCATCGACTGAACACGCGAAATTCCTTCAAGAACAAATGCATTAAGATTTTTTTTGTATTTATCCTCAATCAGATGTCCGGCACCTTTTTCATTTATCAAAGTATGCACAGCAAGAAGCGGAATGAATCTGTTGATCGTCTGTTCGATACAGCCGTAAGGATATTCAACAAGATAATTGCACGCATTAAGCATCTGAAATACCGGACTCGGATTAAAAGTAACAACGGCCCGTTCCGGTACAAACTCAAAGTCAGACGAATCTTTCAGAAATTTAAGTTCGGTTTTTTTGCCTGTTTCAGCAATTCCGAAGAGACGGTAACGGCTTCCGCGTTTTTCAACCGGAACAGAATATTTAACCGCATCCGAAGCTTCTTTATCAGCATAAGAATCAAATCTTAATTCTACTGCTTCTTTATCCGGCACATTATACTTGTAAGAAACCGAATGCGTTCCGAATCCAGGCAGAGAAACCTTTGACAAATTATCAGTTTTAAGTTCACTTCCGTCAGCTGAAAATTTCAATCCGACACTCGAAAGACCGCGCGGAGTATTGCTCGTCACGATTCCGAGAAGATCTATCACGTCGCCTTCAATGAGGAAACGCGGCTTTCCGATTCTCGAAACCAGATCCTGCGACACGAGAAATTTCTGTCTGGTTTCACCGGCCATTCCGCTCTTATCATGACCGCGCGCAGTAAGACGCCATGTGGTCAGATTATCCGGAAGATCGATTACAATTGAAGCCTCGCCTGAAGCGTCAGTCTTGATGTCAGCCTTCCAGAAGGCAGTATCCTCAAAGCGGCTTCTGACTTTAGTCTTTCCGTCCTTGCCTGCACCGGCATAAAGATTAATCGGATACGAATAAGTAGTCGAAACCCAGTTTGAAATCTTCGAATAAAAAAATCCGTTTATCTCAGGCGTGTGATCATAACGGATGGAGAAAATCGATTCATCTACCGCAGCAAGTGAAAGATCAGCCTTAACGGGCTTTCCGTTTACATCTACTGCCTTGATTTTTATTTTCGCTTTTTCACCGGGTGAATATTTTTCCTTATCGCTTGTAAGAACTATTTTCATCGATGTGTCTTTTTCCGGAAGCGTAACCTGCTCACGGGCTGTATAAAGAGCACGGCCTCTCTGCATGGTAGCAGTTACAAAAAAATTCGGCGCATAATTATCTTTTACAGGAAGTTTTACAGCAATTACGTTTGAATTCATTTTTACAAGACGCGAAGCATATACGTCGCGTCCTTCAACCGTCAGACACACATTAGCATCCGTAAAACGGCTTTTCAGAAGAATGGTTATCTCTTCAGGCTTATCCAGTTTTTTCTTGTCTACTTCAAGTTCAAGATTTCCGAATTTTGATTTGGTATCTGACGATGCGGAGTATATGAGAATTACCTTTGATGCTTTTATTTCATTTCCGAATCGGTCTTTGGCAATACCCATTATATCAAATTCGCCCGAAGAATCCTTCGCGGCAGGTATAACAAGTTCAGCTTTTCCTTTTGAATCAGTTGAAATCTTTTTCGTAAAGAAAGCCTTGCCTTCATGCACATAGACGCGGTGATAAGGCTTCCATATATATCGGAAAAGATTAATTTCGACATCAGCACTGACGGGTTTTCTTGACTGCGAAAAAGTTTCAATCAAAATCTTTTTATTTTCAGATGAATCATAAAAAGATTTTTCAGGACTGATTTTGATATAAAATTCTCCCCTGCCGATACGGACATTGCCGGAAGATGTAATGCTTATATTCGAAGCATCCGTAACCGTTGCTTCGAGTGTTATTTTCCTATCGAAAGGAAGTTTTCCGGTGTCAATGCGCAATACGGCAATTCCGTTATCATCAAGATTCTTTTCGCCTTCAAGTCTGAGCTTGTCATAAACCGTGCTCTGAGCATATCTGTCATCAGCTGCCGAAAAATCATCGCGTGTTTCATAGAATCTGTATCTCACAACGGCGTTTTTGAGAGGCGCGCCGAAAAAGTATTTTGCGTCGACTTTAAATTCCGCGCTTTCGCCGTTTAGAAAAAACTCTTTTGAAGGAAGAACTTCAACCTTGTATTCAGGCTTTCGGTACTGTTCGACGTAAAAGAATCCGCGTGCAAAAAGATTTTCGAGAGAGTCTCCTACGCGCAATTCAAATCTTCCGAGACCTGCTGATTCCGGAATTTTAATTTTCGAATTAAATGTTCCCCACTCATCAAGAGAAAGAGTTCCTTCTTCGACAATCTTATTGTTATTTGTGTTGATAATTCTATATGCAAACTGCTTGCCGGCAATCGGAGTCATAACTTCAGAGCGTTTCTTAGCGATAACCTTGTAGAAAACAGTATCATCAGCACGGTAGACCGGTCTGTCAGTATATATATAGAATTTATTCATTTCGCTCTGAGACTGCGATGCGGAACTACTTTCACAAAAAGCGAAACTTCTGTCAGGCGCAACAGCCAGAATAATCATGCTTTCATTTGACTGCATCTTTATCTGACAGATTCCTTTTTCGTCGGTAACAGCTTTTGTGACAAAATCAGCAGGAAGCTTTTCTATACGATTGATATCGTAATAATTTTCATCCGTCTTTTTGCGTTTATAGACATAAATCTCCGTTCCTTTGACCGGAGAATTTGAAACAAGACTGCTTGCATAAACAAAGAGCGATGAAGGGGAACGTTTGGCGACCACACCGACTGAAGTAACAGTAAAGAATTTACGCGACATTACACCGTTTTCGCCTTTGACTTCGATGCAGTATCCGCCTGTCGGAAGAGGCTTAGTTATTTCAAGTGTCTGATATCTCCATTCAAACGGTGAAAATTCTCTAATTGACTCCTTCCACGATGAATGAATCTCAAAACCGTTTGCCTTCACATCAATCGATTGCGGATCATGAATTCCCTTGGTAAAAAAACTTACCGGAACCTTGTATATGGAAACATTCGCTGTTTCAATTCGAAACGTGCGCATCTCAAAAGCGACTGTCGTTCCGGGCGAAAAAACATAACGGTATGAAGAAACATCAACCTCGGCTTTCTTCGGCACTACTGTAAAATCAATATTCTTGATTTCTTCGCCTTCTTTCAAATTCAGTTTCTCAATTTTCTTTTCAAAAAAACCGGAATGATTTGTCCTGACGGTATAAACACCCGGCTTCATGTCCGAAAGAAGATATGTTCCGTCATCAAAGGTAACCACCGAATGAACAGCCTTTCCTTCCGCATATATTTCAACATTAACAGCAGGAACATTGAGCTCGGAAATATTTATCTTTCCGGTGATTGTTGAGGGACGGAACAAAACCATGTTAAGATCAAAATATTCACCATGCTTGATATTTCTCACCTGAACGGTTTCTGAAATATATCCGGCTTTTGAAAAAGTCACATTATACGAACCGGCTGGAAGCTTTACGAAAGAATAAGCTCCCGAATTTGTTGTCTCAACCGGTTTGGTTCTCGTTCCGGAAGAAGAAACACTGTAATCATCATACTCATCCGCTTCATCATAGCCGTATGAAGAAGCGATTCTCACATCAACGCCTTCGATTTTTTTTCCGGCCGAATCACTCACACTGCCCGAGATGCGGCATTCCGGAGCCAGGAATATTTTCATTTTATCGGAATCCATCGATGCGGTTGATGAAAAGTTAACATATCCGTCCGCGCTCACTGCCACACGGTAAATTATATTTTTTATGTAGCCTTTGATTTCAAATTTTCCGGAAGAATCGGTTTCGGCAGTATAATAGCCGACTCCGAGATTGATATTTTTAAATTCAATTTTTGCTTTTTTTACCGGCTTCTTCGTGACGGAGTCAAAGACTTCACCTTTGAAAACATCAGAGGAAGATATATTTTCGGAATCTCCGAAAACACTCATTCCCTCATCATTAACGGCTGAAAGAAAGCCGCACATAAATAATGAGAATAAACCAAAAACAATTTTCGACTTCAACTTCATATTTCCTCCGGAATCTGACACAAACGCAGTTATACATGGTTATCATTTTGCAGATTAAAAATCCATCAATTTTTAATGCATCAATATTATGAAACTATTACAGATAAAAGTTTCATAAAATATGCTTGTTTCCGGACTTTTCAGAAAAATGCTGATCTTTTTCATATTTTTTAAAAAATATTGTGGAAAATCATACATAAAAATTACTTTTTGGATAAACACAGCCGGGGGAAACATTGAAAGCACTGATTCTTATTTCATCACTT
>DAOMHE010000012.1:0-1813 GCA_035430785.1 Spirochaetota bacterium
AATACCCATATTCGCATCTTTTGAGAATGCATTATAAGGACGTCCGAGAAGCGCGATTATAGGATGATCGGATTCTTCAGCCTTTTTCATAGCTTCGGCGCCGATCTGTGCATATTTAGCAAGAAACTCCTGCTGTTTTGAAAAAGCATAATCAAACGCTTCTTTAATCTCACGTTCGCCGATTCCAAGATGTTTTCCGGCATCGATGAATCCTTCGAGCGCTTTTTCATTTCCGAATTTAAAAGATACAATCGGAGTAAGGAATCTTGATTCTTTAACATCAGGAAATGCTTTCTTTATGTAATAAGGAAGCGCCTGTGTTATCGGACAGAATGTCGCATGAACATCTTTTTCATAGCTCTCAAGATCTCTGAAGTGAGGTACGAAAACATAATCCACATCAGTATTTAAAAGAGACTGAATCGCACCATGAGCTATTTCCGCAGGAAAACAGTATGCACTTTCCGCCTTTGAAACTCCTTCCTGATCTATTTCTTTTGAAAGAACGGTTTCTATTCCAAGCTTATGGAAGAAATGCGAATAAAGCGGATAAAGAGAATATGTTGAGAACGCCATAGGAAGACCGACTTTTATTCCGCGTCTCTTCGGCATTTCATCTGCAGGTGCAAAATCTTTGAATATGATTTCTTCGCGTTTTTCAACATAGTTGAATATCTTTGTTTCGTCGAAAACTTTTTTCTTTCTGCTGTTCGCATATTTGTTACAGCGTCCGCCGAACATATATTTATGTCCGTTTACGTTAAGAACCTTTATCGGACAGTAATTATCGCAGGCCTGGCATTTGAATTCTCTTTCATAAACGATCGAGGTATCCATTATACTGTCGATGCTGAATTCCGACTTATCAAGAAATCCGTCTTTGTTTTTAAGCTTTGCGAGAAGCGCAACGCCGAAACAGCCGAGAAGTTCAGGATCTGGCGGAACTGTGATGTCTTTATCAAGTATCATCGCGAAAGCAAGAGGAACGGCCTTATTCTTTGCAACTCCTCCCTGAAGAACGATATTGCTTCCGACAGAACGGTTTCCGAGAACACGGTTAAGATAGTTGGAAACGATTGAAGTTACGATACCGGCCGTGATGTCTTCTCTTGTTGCTCCGAACTGAATTGCTTTTCTGATGTCAGAATTGATAAATGCCGAACAGTGTTCGCCGAACTTGAGAGGACGCTCTGCGGCAACTGCAATGTCGCCGATATCTTTTACATCGGTGATGTTAAGATCTCCTGAAGCTGATTCTTCAAGAAACGATCCTGTTCCGGCCGAACACGCTTCATTCATCGCGTAGTCGATAGGCACTTTATTTTTGAGGTAAACGTATTTCGCGTCCTGACCGCCGATTTCAAAAATCGTATCGATTTCAGGTTTAAAATATGTTGTTCCGGTTGCGTGAGCAATAATCTCATTATAAACACCGCCCGTTTCAAGAAACACACCGAGAATCTCTCTCGATGAACCTGTTGTTGAAATAAGCGAGATTTTTATTTTGCGGTAATCAACATTCTGCTCAGCGAGCTGTTTCTTGACTTCTTCAAGACATTTCTTGAGAGCCGCAACAGGATCCCCGTGAGTTCTTCCGTAATGATCCGCAACGATTTCATCAGTCTCAATATCAATAAGAGCAACCTTTGTTGTTGTCGAACCGCCGTCCACACCGAGAATATATTCGCGTCCTTCTCTCGCCTTTCCTCTTTTAGAAGGAATGTAATGAACGCGGCTTTCTGCAGTTTTAAGGCTGTTATATCTTCCGAATGACAACTCATGCTTTTTAAAAAGATCATTTCCTTCAGGAAGC
>DAOMHE010000012.1:1913-9972 GCA_035430785.1 Spirochaetota bacterium
GCTGAAAGCTTGTGAACTTTACACGAATCATGAACTCCGGAAATATCCGTAAGTTTCATGTCCATACGTCCGAGCTGCTGCTTGAAAAATTCACCTGTTCCGGATGCACATTTGTTGCCCGAAAAGCTTGTAATGATTTTTCCGTCGGAGTCGATTTTGTAAACAACGAATATCTCGCCGCCGAGTGAAGCGACAGCATTAACTTCGTAGCCGAGTTCTCTTGTTGCTGTTTCCACACAGATAGACTCAAGAACATTATCGACGTTTATCAGATGACGGCCTTCATGGCCGGTGACAAGAGCCTTTACTCCCTTTGGAATGGCTTTGTCGGAAAGAAGCGATTTGAGAGTTTCGAGGAAATTACCCTCGTGCTCTTTGACTGCCGACCATATAATCTGTTTGCCTTTAAGCAGAACAAGTTTTATGCTCGATGATCCTATATTTATCCCGAGACTTTCCATTTATCCCCCTATTCAAAGAATTCCGCAAGATACTGATTTTTGAGACTTGAGAGGGTCTTCCTCAAACACTTCCGATTACGGTTATGCGGGGAAAATTAATCCAAAACAGAGCCTTCGCAGACGATTAAACGTTCAGTTTAGTGTCGAAAACAAGTATCAAAGCGTGAAGAAAGAATTTCTCCATTCTGAAGCCCATTTTATTACGCAAGTTTATTATAGCAAGCATTTTATAAAGAAACAAAATAAGCACCATGATTCATTTTGACGGTTTTTTGAATTAATTCCAAAAAAAAATTGATTTATATTATTAATATCGTATATTGATATCGTTATATGATATTTATTTTAGATATTGAGGAAATATGAAAAATACAAATGACCCCAAGATACTTCGGGAAATTTATGCAGGATTTATCAGAATTCATATCCTTTATCACACGGCGAAGAGACCATTTTACGGACAAGAACTCAAGGAAGAGCTCGAAGAACACGGTTATCGCCTTTCTTACGGGACACTTTATCCCATGCTCGCGAATCTCGAATCAGAAGGCTTTCTCGAAAGGAAAGATATAAATACAGAGGGGAAAATCAGAAAGTATTACAATATAACCGATAGCGGAAGAACTCTTTACGAAAAGGTAACAGATAAACTGAAAGAACTTAACAGAGAAATTTTTGAATAAACGGAGGATTCAATGAAGAAAACAATCAAACTAACGAAAAGAAGCGCGATAATATTCATCATTCTTTTCGGCCTCGTAAGCCTCTTTGCGGATATGAACTATGAAGGAGGAAGAAGCGTTGTCGGACAGTTTCTAAAACTGCTCGGCTCCAGCGCCTTTGCCATAGGTCTTGCGGCAGGGATCGGAGAATTCGCAGGCTACGCATTGCGATTCGTTTCAGGTTCTATTGCAGACAAAACCCGCAAGTACTGGATATTCATAATCGCAGGATACACCCTGCAGTTATGCTCTCTTCCGATGCTCGCGTTTCTTGACGGATGGGAACTCGCAGTAGCTTTTCTCTTTTTCGAAAGAGTCGGAAAAGCAGTCAGAAAACCAGCGCATGACGCTGTAATTTCATTTGCATCCACTCACACCGGCAGCGGATTCGGCTTCGGACTTCATGAGGCAATGGATCAGATAGGAGCTTTTGTAGGACCGGCACTTTTTTCAGTCTTGCTCTTTACAGTAAAATCCGGAACCGAAATTCAGACTTATAGAAACGGTCTCCTGCTTCTTTTCATACCGGCCGCGCTTGCGATTGGCATAACGATAATAGCAAGATTTCTGTTTCCGCATCCGGAAAAATTTGAAATCAAATCAAAGACGCCTGAATTATCAGGCAAAGGATATTCGCGCCCTTACTGGATCATAGTTATCGCGGCGGGTCTTCTTGCAATGGGAATCACAGATTTTCCGCTCATTGGTCTTCATCTCAAAAAAACAGGCGCATTCACAGAAGAAGCAATACCTTTACTTTACGCGGGGGCTATGGCAATCGACGCCGCGGCAGCAATATTCTTCGGTTTTCTTTATGATAAAATCGGCGTTAAGGCACTTGCGGGTCTTTTTCTCGCGGAAATATTTACTGCTCCATTGGTTTTTCTGGGTTCATTTTACTCAATCATCGCGGGAATGGCGCTCTGGGGAATCAGCGTTGGAACACAGGAATCCATTCTGAAAGCGGCAATTGCAGATAGAGTCCCGACATCAAAAAGAGCCGGAGCTTTCGGGCTATTCAACATGCTTTTTGGTCTGTTCTGGTTTGCCGGAAGCGCTCTTATCGGATTGATGTATGATAAAATGGGTGTATACGCAGTATCAGCTTTCTCAGTTGCAGTTCAAGGCGCAGCATTTGTCTATTTCTTAAGAATATTCAGAACAGAAAGAAAGATCTAATCATTTAACATATAATTAAACGGCATAAGCTAATCAATATGCCGTTTAATTATAATCCTGCAAATTCAACATTAATTACAATTCAATCATATATTTTCTGTTGACTTATCAAATCAGAAAACAAAACATTAACATAATTAAACTGTTTTTAAAAAGGTGTTTACTATGAAATTAATTATTTACATTACAGCTTCTCTGCTTCTTTTTTCATGCGGAAAATTCAAAAGCGATTCACTTTACAAAGCCAATAAGGAATTCTTCCCGATCGGAGCAGCAGTGGAACCCGACCAGCTCACAGGCCCCGAAGCCGAAATTCTGATAAAACATTACAACAGCATCACGGCAGAAAATGCCATGAAATATCTTTCAACAGAACCGAAGGAAGGTCAGTTCGACTTCACTCAGGCAGATAAGATAATGGCATTTGCCGACAAACACGGCAAATTAGTACGAGGTCACTGCCTCATATGGGATCATCCGACTCAGATTGCAGACTGGATGTTTCAGGATAAGGACGGAAAACCAGCAAGCAGAGAACTCATGCTTGAGAGAATGCGCAATCACATTCATAAGGTTGTCGGCCAATATAAAGGAAAAATTTTTGCATGGGACGTTATCAATGAACCGATTGATACTACGACAAACGACCAGCTTCGCCATTCAAAGTGGTATGAACTTATCGGACCGGATTATATCGAGAAAGCATTTATTTACGCACATGAAGCAGATCCGGATGCCAAGCTTTTCATAAACGAATTCAATACTTTCGAACCGGAAAAAAATAAGGCTTATTTCAGACTTATAAAAAGCCTGATCGATAAAAAAATTCCTATTCATGGAATAGGTCTGCAAATGCATATCAAAATGCAATACCCTTCAGTTTCAATGATCGAGCAGGCGATTTTTAATCTTGAAGTATTCGGTCTTGATCTGCATATAACCGAAATGGACATGTCATTTTATGAAGACGAGTACGGAGAATTCACGACCCCTTCTGAAGAATATCTCGTTTATCAGGCGCACAGATACAAAGAGATCATGGACGTGTTCAAGAAACATTCATCTTCCGTCAAAAATGTCACATTCTGGGGATTCCATGACGGTCACACATGGCTGACATCGTATCCCGTAAAAAGAAAAGACTGGCCGTTACTTTTTACAGACAAGCTTGAACCGAAATGGGCATTTTGGGCTTTGACAGATCCGTCAAAACTTCCGCCGAAAAAAGATCTTCCACGCAAGGAAGCTTCAACCTATAAAGCAAAAAAAGGGACTCCCTTAATTGACGGATCTATTGATAAAGTATGGGATAAAGCCGAAGCTGCAGAAACAAACATTTACCTGACAAACTACAAGGGAGCTACCGCCTCAATAAAAACACTTTGGGACGAAAACAAACTCTATGTGCTGGCGGATGTCACAGATCCAAAACTAAGCGCAAAGGCAACCGAACCTTACATGCAGGATTCTCTTGAATTTTTCATCGATGAAAACAATGCAAAAGCAGGAGGATATCAGGATGAGGATTTCCAGTTCAGAATAAGTTTCGAAAACCGTAAAACAGTCGGCGGCGGTCATGCCCAGCCGGAAATGATTCAGTCAAAAGCCGTCAGAACAAAAAAAGGTTATCTCATTGAAGCGTCGTTTACATTCCAGACTATAAAAGGTTCCGCCGGAACAAAGATCGGATATGAACTTCAGATCAACGATGATGCAGACGGCAGCGGAATCAGAAAATCTGTGACAAAATGGAATGATCCGACAAATGACTCATACAAAAACACGAAGGGATGGGGTGTTCTCGAGATGGTTGAATAATCAGGAATATTTCTCAATAATAGCATCCGCCGCACGGATTCCGTCGACGGCGGATGAAACTATTCCGCCCGCATAACCCGCACCCTCGCCTACAGGATAAACATTAGAGAAACCTTCAGCAGTCATTTCCTTTGTTCTTTTTATTCTGACGGGTGAAGAAGTTCTCGTTTCTGCGCCGACAAGAAAACCTTCATCAGAGAAACCCCTTATCATCGAATCAAAACGCCTGAGCCCGGCTTTCATTTCAGAAATTACAAAATCAGGAAACACTTTCGCGAGATCAGCGGCAACACAGCCGTTACGATAGGAATTTTGCGGAATTGATTTAGAAGTTCTGTTTTGAAGAAAATCGCGCGCCCGCACAGAAGGAGCCTTAAAAGAATCCATAAAAGCCGATCGCTCAATCTTCCTTTGAAATTCTATCGCTTCAAGCGCCCCGCCTTCAATATCTTCAGGCTTCACAGAAACTACAACTGCAGAATTCGAAAATTCAGCATCGCGCGCGGAATTGCTCATACCGTTTACGCAGAGCATTCTTTCTTCCGAAGACGAATTGACAACGAATCCTCCAGGACACATGCAGAAAGAATATACTCCCCTACCGGTTTTTGGATTATTGAAAACAAGTTTGTAATCCGCCGCATTCATAAACTCCGCGAATCGTCCATATTGCGATTTATTTATAAATTCAGCCGGATGCTCTATACGGCTTCCGACAGCAAAACCTTTTTTCTCAAGAATCATTTTGTACGAAAGAATTTTATATGTATCACGAGCCGAATGCCCGATTGCAAGAATCATTTCATCAGCGCAAAACTCATCATTAGAAGTTCTAACATTTATTTTTCCGCTTTCAATGGAAAAATCATCAGCACGTGTTGAAAAACGGACAGATGAACCGGAACTTTCTATAAACAGACGTATATTTTTTACGACTTCACGGAGAACATCCGAACCGACATGAGGCTTTGACTCGAATAAAATCCTTTCATTCGCACCGAATTCAACCATGCGGCTGAAAAAATATTCAATATCGCCGCGATGAATTCTAGAAGTAAGTTTTCCGTCAGAATAAGTTCCGGCCCCGCCTTCGCCGAACACCGCATTGCTTTCAGTATTCAGAATACCATCAGTCTCGAGAAGTTCAATATCGCGCATTCTTTCTTCGGCTTTTTTTCCGCGCTCTAAAATGGTAACTGAAAATCCGGCGTCAATCAGCCTGAGTGCCGCAAAAAGCCCGGCAGGACCAGCACCGATTATCAGAATTTCTTTTTCAGTTTTAATTTTTTTTATTATCGGAGATTCATTTTCAGTTTTTACCGTCTCTGAAAATCCGCGTGACAGCATCTTATCAGAATTAATGGCTTCTGTTTCAACTTCCACGCGGTAATTAATTACAACTGCATATTTTTTTCTCGCATCAACAGAACGGCGAAGAATCTTTTTTATGGAAACTTCAAAAGAAAAAAGACCCTTCACGAATCCGTAAGGGTCATCCTTCATATCAGCAGGTATTGAAAATTCACCTGTAAATATCATTCAAAAATCTGAGTCGCAAAATAATCATCAAGAGTTTCCGCTCTGCGTATAAGTTTTACGCTTCCGTCTTCTTTAAGAAGAAGCTCGGCTGAACGGAGCTTTCCGTTATAATTGAAACCCATTGCATGACCATGAGCTCCGGCGTCATGGATAACTATGAAATCACCGTTTTCAATTTCAGGAAGTTCACGGTCTATGGCGAATTTATCATTGTTTTCGCAAAGCGACCCAACCACATCATATATTCTGTCACGAAGCTTGTTTTCTTTTCCGAGAACAGTTATGTGATGATACGCTCCGTAAAGAGCAGGTCTCATCAAATTCGCCATACATGCATCAACGCCGATATAATTCTTATATATTTCTTTCTTATGAATTGCTTTAGTAACAAGATAACCGAAAGGTCCTGTCACCATTCTTCCGCATTCCATATATAACTTAGGATGCTTTACTCCGTTTTTGCAGATTATTTCATCAAACTCAAGACGGATTCCTTCCGCTACTTTCTCAACATCAACTTCCTTCTGGTCCGGTTTGTAAGGTATACCTATTCCGCCGCCGATGTTTATAAAATCCAGATCTATATCCAGTTCTCTTTTCAGTTCTACGGCTATTTCAAAAAGCATTTTTGCCGTATCGACGAAATATTTATAATGAAGCTCGTTAGAAGCTACCATTGTATGAAGCCCGAATCTTTTTACGCCTTTTTTCTTTATCTCAGCATATGCCTCAAAAAGCTGCTTCTTAGTCAGACCGTATTTTGCATCCTCAGGCTTTCCGATGATGGCATTTCCGCCTTTTAGCGGACCGGGATTAAATCTGAAACTCAAAAGCTCAGGCAGACCCAAGCCGTCTTCAAGATATTTGATATGTGTAATGTCATCAAGATTTATAATCGCACCCAGCTCTTTTGCCTTGGCAAATTCTTCGATCGGAGTATTGTTCGAACTGAACATTATATCTTCACCGGTGATGCCGGCTTTTTCTGAAAGAATGAGTTCTGCAAGCGAACTCGCATCCGAACCGAAACCTTCTTCTTTGAGCAGTTTCATAAGATGATAGTTAGGGCAGGCTTTTACTGCAAAATATTCCTTAAACCCTTCAAAAATTGAAAAGGCTTTGTTTAAACGTTTCGCGTTCTCGCGTATTGCTTTTTCATCATAAATATGAAAAGGAGTCGGAAACTTTTCCGCAATTTTAATTATCTGTTCTTTTGAAAAAGGTACATTTTTCATCGTAAACTCCGTTATGAATAACAAAATGAGAAACACCTAACAAATGCGATTTTTTTTCTCAATATATTTGACATTATCGAATTCTGCTAAATAAATTCAAGTACTTATCTTTTCCTCTGCATTTCAATGAACTAAATTAATTGCCGGAGACTTTATGAAGGAATCAGAAAGAAGCTCAATCGCTTTAAGAATAACCTATATCGGGCTTGTAATTAACATAATTCTTTCTTCCTTCAAGCTTTTTGCCGGAATATTCGGGAACAGTAACGCCATGGTAGCGGACGCCGTGCATTCTATTTCCGATTTTGCTACTGACATAGTTGTAATCGCCAGCTTTTATTTCTTTGTCAGCAAACCCGGCGACGAAGACCATTCATACGGACACGGAAAATTTGAAACTTTCGCAACATTCCTGATAGGAGCGGCGCTTTTTGCCGTTGGTGCAGGAATTTTCTGCAATGGTGCGAAATCAGTTTACTATGTTTACAAAGGAATGCCGATAGAATCTCCGGGCAAAATCGCACTCATCGCCGCATTCGTTTCCATAATATTCAAAGAAATATTATACCGCATTACAGCCTCTGCCGGAAAAAAAATTAAAAGCGATGCGGTAATCGCAAACGCCTGGCATCACCGGTCGGATGCATTTTCTTCAATAGGAACTGCTGCCGGAATAGGCGGAGCTATTTTTCTCGGAGAAAAATTCAGAATTCTTGATCCGCTTGCCGGAATAATAGTCAGCTTTTTCATCGTAAAAGTCGCAATCGCAATCAGTTTTCAGGCTGTCAACGAACTTCTCGAGAAATCACTGCCGAAGAAAATGGTTGGAGAAATCAGATGTGATATCTGCGCTATTGCCGGAGTTAAAGATCTGCATAATCTTAAAACACGCAAAATAGGAAACTCTATAGCAATAGATGCTCATATTCTTGTTGATCCGGCACTCAGCGTAACAGAAGGTCACGATATTTCAATGAATATTGAAAACTGTCTTGCAGAAAAATACGGCTCAGGTATATTCGTTTCAATTCATGTCGAACCGTTTGATCATTGAAGAGAGGAAATCATAATGAAATATTTTTTATCAATTCTGACCATCCTCCTT
>DAOMHE010000012.1:10072-18427 GCA_035430785.1 Spirochaetota bacterium
CCGGAGGCGGCGGAAGCGGCAGAGTCTTCGGAGGAGAATTGAGCTTTCTCCACTTTGATGACGAAATCGGTTATGGATTATTTTTTGATGCTGTTAAGAATAAAAACGGTACCCGTATATTCGCAGGACCTGAGTTTTTAGCCCTCTATAAATCAAAATTCATTATCGGACTTGAAGCCGGAGCAGTAAGAAACACCAGAAGATAAGAAATTTGTTGCAAACTCAAAAGGTGTTCAATTTGAAATTAACAAGCACGATTACGAACTTATTCCTCCGGGACGTCAGGCAAAAATTCGATTGAAAATTACGCCAATAGCATTCAATCCCACTAACTCAAAAGATATCCGTGGCAATGAGTTAATTTTTGAGTATGACGACCCGGTTACATTAAATGTTCCCGCAAAAGCAAAAATTACAAAATTTAAACCGTTAACCAATCAGGTTGAAATTTTTCTCGAAAGAGGCGGAACACTTCACAATCTCTATATTGGACACGCTTATCCAACTCCTGATGTGGATAATCCAGAAAATGAAATTGTTGAGTGCGCAAATTCTCAGATAATATCAAATCTCACTCAAACTTATTCTACCGGAGACTATTTAACCATCTTTACAGATGGAAAAGGGCTTGGGGATGTAATCAACCTACCATCCATCGATATTTTCGATTGCTCACTCTTTGCTCTTCGAGGCGGAATTCTTGAAATAAAAGAACTCAAAGGATGGAAATTAGGCACTAACCGTGATGATCCTGATTTTGGATATCAGGATGTTATTCTTTACGGTCTTGGCAATCATCTTTCTCAAAAGTCACTGGCTTTAAAGAAATACTTAGTAGAAATAAATTCTATTTTCAGAGAAAATTACGACAGGACAAATGGACTTCCGAAATTTAAATATGCATCCGGCATATGGAAACTGCAACCCGGAGTAGCACCGTTTGAAGCATTCCCTGCTAATTTATCGGGAGATCCGGTCAGCGAAGCTCTTGAAGATATGACTGATGAAGATTACACGAATGCTCTAAATACAAACACTGACTACATAAAGATTCCTGCGGACATTAGTTCCTATATTATCTTTAAAGGAGAAGGCGAGGATACAATTGAAGAGAAAACTGATCCTATAGATTCATCAATCGACTACTATTTATCTACTCCTGATTATGAATATGTATATAACGACGAGTATTTTTCAATTAAGCTGAATGACTACAAAACAATGATTAACGCAGACGCATCAGCACGTATTCTGAATTTTATTACAACAAAAGATTACTCATTATGCTATGCTTTTTACTTGGATAATCTTAATAGAATTACCTTTTACATGAATCAACAGGACTCCTTTCCAAGAGGAAATCCGCTTCCCGACATTGACATAGAAAACATTTTTTCAAACGGCGATTTGCCTATTTATATTTTAAGGCCAAGATATACTTATTCATTGTTTAATTGGAACTTTACTTATAGTTCATTCAAAACATATACACCAACAGGTCCAGTACTGACCCCAAATTTTGCATCGAAATATCCTGTTCCAAAATTTACCGACAGCGTAATACATAGAAAAAAAGAACCGTCACCATCAGCCACTTACGTAGATACAAATTCTACAAGTGATTTTTACGAAGATTCTGTATGGTAAGTTAATTAAATTTATTTAACATTATATTTACTCAAGCAAATATAATGTTAAATAAAACTCACTGTATTATTTAACATTATCGCAATGCCAATTGCGCAAGTCAAATTATGTAAGCAGAAATAATTTCTTTATGCACAAATCATATATTTAAAATGAAAGAACTATAACAATTACAAGACAAACCTGTGAACCATCTGATTCAATATTTCCGCCTGACGGGTAAGCTCTTCAACCATACTTGAAAGATCAACAGCACTTGCACCAAGTGACTGACTCAACTCATTCATCACCTGAATATTTTCACTCATTTCATTAGTTGCATTTTTCTGCTCTTCAGCTGCAGTCTCAACTTTGTCTGCAGAAGAATTCACCTGGTCAGCTGTATTTTTTATTATTGATGACATTTCAGACTGATTGTCAATTTTTTCCATTATAAATTTTGCAGAAACATTCATAGAACTTACCTGTGAATTTATTTCTCGGAAACTTAGCGAGGCCGAGTCAAATTCAATTGCACCATTTTCCACAGCCTGGATAGACTCTGATACCAGGCGTTTTATTTCATTAACGCTCTCGGATGTTCTTTCTGCCAGTTTGGATATTTCTTCTGCAACAACCGCAAATCCTTTACCCTGCTCGCCCGCTCTTGCCGCTTCTATCGAAGCATTTAGAGACAGAAGATTAGTCTGTTCAGAAATTTCAGTTATTATTTTTACAATTTCTCCAATACGATCCGAACGGTTTTTTATATCATTTATAGCATCAGTAGCTTTTATAATTGCACTTTCCCCTTTCTGCGAATTCTGAGCAGAAGTCATAGCTTTCTCTTGAAGAAGAACCATATTCTCACGAACGTGTTCCATCGATTCTAACATTTGGAAAGTAATCTCAAGATTACGCTGAATATTCTGTTTTTGCTCTGCTATGATTGCTACCACATTCTCGGCAGCACCTGAAAGCTGTTCAATACTTGCTGCGGCTTCTTCAGCAGATGCAGCCTGTTCTCCAGCTGCAGCATTCAGAGACTTAGAATGCGCAGCAAGTTTGACCGCATGCTGATTAGTTTCAATTGAAGTTGTTTTAATTCCGGATATCAGATTTCTGAAACTATTAAGCATTTCCCTAATTGAATTTCTAAATTTACCCATCTCATCTGAACTGTCACCGGTCAAACTTCCCGTCAAATCGCCTTTCTCCATATTTTCAGTGATTTTCTGCAACTCAAGAAGTGGAGCCAGAAGCCGTTTATTTACAAAAACAGGCATACTTCCGAGAAGAATTAAACCTATTAGAATCGTGCCGAGAATTACCAGCATATGTATTCGTTCTTTAATCTCAATTTTTTGTCCAAATATCTTACGGGTATTTTCAATAAGAACATTCATTTTCTGAGACGGATCAGACGAAATCTTATCAGAATCAGAATTACCGCTTTTTAAAGTAGATTTAAACGCAGACATCATATACGAAATACCGCCCAAGGACGACTTGAGTAAATCAGCAGCAGAACCTTCATCTCCGGACTTTTCTGCATAATTTTTAATTGTGATAATTTTAGATCTCAGGTTTTGAGAATTTGCTCGAAGCTGCTGCATCGCTGCTTGAGGATTTCCGTTTTTAGACGTCATCTCTTTAGATAAATATTCAACTGAATTTGTAAAAGAATCAGCATCAACATCATCCAGAGCTTTCTTCATTGCGCTTTTATCCGACAGGTGTGATACCGCAGCATCAACTCCTGTACGCATTTTTGAAAGTGCATCACCGGATAAAGCGGCTATTTCTTCAAGATTTGATTCTCCACTTTTTGTTTTCGCATAAGCATTTTCATATTTTTGATATATCAGCGAGTAATCAGAATTTATAGTTTCAAGCAATAAACACGTTTCATCCGGAAAACTAAATTCTTTTTTTATTTTTGAATAAATCTGTTTATATTCTTCGTTTATCTTATCTCGTTCGAAAATAATACCTGACTCGATTTCTACGGCTGTAGATCTTGAGGTAGAAGGACTGACGACTTTTGCCCAGTCTTCTGATATTTTTACATATGATATTTCAAGCGCTCTAAGAGAGTTCACAAGTCTTGTCATAGAGTCCGAATCATGGCGAACCTGATAGAAAGTAAATGAAAGAATCGCGGCAGCAGAAATTAGATAAACAATTCCTATTACGACAGCTATCACGAATATTTTGCGTATTGAAATTGTTTTTTTCATATGTCCCACTCTTAAGTTCAGAATATGCAATTTATTAAATTATGGATAATTAAACAATCGGAAAATATCCAGCAATGTTATAACTCTTTTTATTATCGGCTTTTTTCTTGATTATATGAACTATTTCAATAGATACCTCATAAAATAAATAACCACATACAACCCAATACTAACATCATAATTTAGATTGCTCCTTTTTCAATTATTAGATTACTAATCTGTATTGTGCTAGTATTCACCTGACAGTCCACTCAAAATAAAGGCGGTCAAAGTTTCTCTGAGATTTAAAATGATTTTACCACAAATAATTCTAAGGAGAGAAAACCATGACCACCAACACCAATGTACAAACCAAAGCTGCAAGAAGAAAGCTAAATTTGCTCGAACTTGCCGGAGAACCGAAAAATGTCAGTAAAGCCTGCAAAATTATGGGCTATTCACGGCAACATTTTTATGAAATCAGAATAGATTTTCAAACCTATGGCGCACAGGGACTGCTCGACAAACTCCCCGGAGCAACAGGTCCTCATCCGAATAGAGTTTCAGATGAAATTGAAAAAACTATCATGGATTATTGTCTCATCCATCCTACTCATGGCTGTCTTAAAGTGGCTCAACAGCTTAATCTTCAGGATATCCATGTGAGTTCCGGCGGTGTAAGAGGAGTATGGCAGCGCAACAAGCTGACATCAAAATATCAGCGATTGATGCGTCTTGAACAGTATCACAGAGAAACAAATATTTAACTCAGCGAAAAGCACGTTAGGCTTCTCGAAAGATTTAATCCCGAATTCAGAGAACGCCATATTCAGGCTGATTTTACAGGGGATTTAGCGGCTATGGACACTTTCATGGTCGGAACTCTCAATGGCATCGGCAGAATTTATCTTCAGACTGTTATCGATTGTCACTGCCGTCATGAATGGGGACGCTATACACTTCAAAAGTTCCGGTAACTGCAGCACAAACTCTCAACAACGATATTCTTCCATTTTTTGAAAGTCACAATATTAAAGTCAAAACTATTCTTACCGATAATGGACGTGAGTATTGCGGAAGAGAAGATCAGCATCCGTTTGAATTGTTTCTTCAGCTTGAAGAAATTGAACACAGAACAACAAAAGTCCGCAGACCTCAGAGCAACGGTTTTGCCGAAAGATTTCACCGCACTTTTCTTGATGAGCATTTTAGAATTACCGGCAGATCAAAGTTTTACGAATCGATTGATGAGATGTAAACTGACCTTGATTTTTATCTTTATCATTACAATAATGAGCGGGCGCATCAAGGCAGAAACATGAACGGCAGAACGCCTTACCAGTCTTTTATGAACGGAATTAAAATTGATGATAACGATATAAATTCAGCTGCTTAATTTTAGATTTCAAAGAAATGTGTTAGGCGGATACCATCATTGTACAACTAATCGGTGTTTCATATAACATTATATGATTTAGTCACATATTTCCCCTTGGGAATAGTATTTATTAGTATTTCATTTTATTAAATTTATTAGATTTTAATCATTTCTAGTTTTCAAATCCGTGTTATAATAATACTCTTCGTGATTTCCCATTTTGACATTATGCAATTCACGAATGAGTTATCATAAAAATACTCAAAACATTGAATATTAATTACGAACTTATATAAACTACTAATATATTATAAAAACATTTTAATAACTATAATCCTATAGAGACAGAATCTCGATAACCTGTTCTGATCCGGCTTTACATCGGATTTTTTGACTTGTATACTAACAATTAGCTCGTTTCTTCTTAAAATAATACTATATTTTACTTAAAATCGCCATTCTATATGATACAGTTCATTTCCTGAATCTTTATGAATTGCACTTTTATAATACAATAATTTCCTTGCAAAAAGATATTAAAAGACAATCATGTCCGCTTATCAGGAGGCATTATGCCGAATGGAAACCGAATGGAGGGATTTATGAGCATCTTTAAAAAATCGTCAAAACTTGAAAATGTCTGCTATGACATCAGAGGAAAAATTGTCGATGAAGCCGCCCGTCTTGAAGAAGAAGGACATCAAATTCTGAAACTCAACACAGGTAATCCTGCCCCTTTCGGTTTAAAAGCTCCTGATGAGATATTAAAGGACATGATTCTTAATCTGCCTAATACTCAAGGCTATAGTGATTCAAAAGGATTGTTCAGCGCCCGCAAAGCTGTCATGCAGTATTATCAGCAGAAAGGCATTAAAGACGTTGATATAAACGACATATATCTTGGAAACGGTGCAAGTGAACTTATTCAGATGTCAATGAACGGACTCCTGAACAGCGGAGATGAGATTTTAATTCCGGCTCCGGACTATCCGCTTTGGACTGCTTCAGTAAATCTTTCAAGCGGACATGCTGTTCATTATCTCTGCGATGAGGAATCCGGATGGCTGCCTGATATTGAGGATATTAAAAATAAAATTACCCCTAACACCAAAGGTATCGTAGTTATCAATCCCAACAATCCAACAGGAGCTGTATATCCCCGTGAAATACTCAGATCTATTGTTGAAATAGCAGAACAGCACAAACTTATAATTTTTTCTGACGAAATATATGAAAAGATTATTTACGATGATCTTTCACATATTCATTTAGCTTCTATGACGGAAGATGTGCCTGTTATTACATTCGGAGGTCTTTCCAAGGCATACAGAATCGCAGGATTCCGCGTCGGCTGGATGATGATCTGCGGAAATAAAAATATGATAACCGATTACATCGAAGGCTTGAATATTCTGGCAGGAATGCGACTTTGCAGCAACGTTCCGGGTCAATCAATCATTCAGACTGCTCTAGGCGGTTATCAGAGCATCAACGAATTCATCGTTCCGAAAGGAAGACTTTATGAGCAGAGAGAATATTCGTATAAAATGGTTAACTCAATTCCAGGTCTTTCATGCACAAAAGCACAGGGAGCTTTCTATTCTTTCGTTAAACTTGACACAGAAAAATTCAATCTGACGGACGACAGACGCTTTGTTTATGATCTGCTGGTAGCAACAAAAATACTCGTAGTTCAGGGAACCGGATTCAACTGGCCTAAACCGGATCACTTCCGACTGGTATTTCTTCCTAATCTTTCTGATCTGGGAACTGCATTTGAAAAAATGGAAGATTTTCTCAAACATTACAGGCAGGATTGATGAATTCAAAAATAATTGCGGGCATATGGTATTCTCTCTTATCAAGTTTTTTTTTCGCGGTATGTGCAGTCTTTGTAAAACTTGCTGGAGAATACTGTAACGCATATTTCGTATCTGCATTACGTTTTGTTATAGGAATTATTCTGACCATTATAACCGTTAAAATAATTCATGCATCATTCGCAATTACCGACAAATTTTCATGGATCATGCGCGGCATCACCGGCAGTGCCTCAATGATAACTTATTATATAGCGATACAATATTCCGGAAGCGGAAAAGCAACGCTTCTCTCTAATATATATCCGGCTTTCACTGCTCTTTTCGGTCCCATATTTTTTCGTGAAAAAAACAGCATAACAGATTGGCTTGCAATGCCTTTCTGTATAGCCGGTGCTTTCGTGGTTTTCGGAGGAAAAGGAGAAGAAAGTTTTATCGGTGATGCCCTTGCAATAGTAAGCTCCATATTCGCAGGTTTTTCTGTACACTTTATAAGACGTTCAGCTCAAAAAGAAAATCCGGTAGTCATTTATCTTTCTGCATGCGTTTTCGGACTAATTGCAGCACCGCTTGCATTCGGCGGAAAAACAATAATCAACATGCAGTCAATTATATTCATTATGATTGTAGGAATAACGGCATTTGCCGGACAGATTTTTCTCAACTATTGCTATAAAAACATTTCAGCAGTCAAGGGCTCTCTGCTTTCATTTATCAAAATCCCCATGACACTTGCCCTAAGCTGGTTTATCGGTGAAAAATTCGGAATGAAATTTATGGCAGGAACTCTTTTGATTTTTGCAGGAATTTTTATAGCCGGAATACCTAAAATCAGACAAATGAAAGAAGATAAAATCGGCTAAACAATTCCATACTGCTTCAATTTGCGGTAAATACTTGCACGGCTGATACCCAGCATGACGGCTGTTTTATCTGGATTCTTATCCAGTTTATTATATGCATTGATGATAGCTCTTTTTTCCAATTCCGCCAAAGGAATAATGTCGGCTTCGACATGCTTCTGTTCTATCTTTTTTACATTGCTTCCAAGAGTGAAGCTTTCAATCTGCGAGTCGGCAGCCTGAACTGCCTCCCGGCGTATGACGTTTTTAAGTTCTCTTATATTCCCCGGCCAGTCATACTCAACAAGCTGATTCATCGCCGAATCGGCAATATAAATATAATCAAGCTCATAAAATCTGCAGAACTCTTTTACGAAATGATTTGCAAGTAAAGGAATATCATCTTTTCTCTCACGTAAAGCAGGAAGTTCAATCGGATACTCTTCAAGGCGGTAAAGAAGATCGTTTCG
>DAOMHE010000012.1:18527-22426 GCA_035430785.1 Spirochaetota bacterium
CGCTCAGCAACCTTATCAATTCTATCAAGAAGAACACGTATCGATTCACTTTCGCCGACAATATCCGGATATAATTTTTCACGCTTAATTTTTTTCTTCATATCTCCGAGATGCGAAGATAAATCCTGAAGATATAAAAGATTAGAAACAATCTTGCCGACTGAAGCATCGTTTACAGGGCGAACCAAATAATCGAAAGCTCCTTTTCTCAAAGCGTCGATACCGAGTTTTTCATTTTCGCGGTCTATAACCGGAATAATTTTGGAATGAGAAGCTTTTGAAGAATAGATAAATATTTCTTCAATAAGATTATCAGAATTCAGTAGAAAAATCGAATCAATGTTTCCTGAAGAAATCTCGATCAATGCTTCTTCGAGGGTTTGGGACTTTACAAAAGGTATGGAAGCTTTCGCAAGCTTCTCTGAAAGAATTAACTCCGTCTGGGGATCATTTCCGACAAACAAAGCTTTTTGGTTTTCTGAATTATCAGAAGAATTCATACAAACCCGCTATTATATTTCTTCTTCTTCTTTTTTTGTTACAAGGAGATCATCAGGAACTTCGTCAATAGGGTCTCCTATTTGCACAGCAACACGGTTTCCGACAAGACCCGGACGGCATTTAAATTTCTTTCGTCCTTCAACTTTAAGAGTCATATCAGAATCTACTTTGGTATTTGAAAGATTTATTACATCTCCAACCTGAAGATGAAGAACATCATCAAGAAGTACCTGAGTTTCACCAATTTCGGCAACGACATTAAGAGTAACACCTTCAAGACGATTCTGAATGATTGCCATGTTTTCATCAGTAGCGCCCTTTCTAATGCTCGAAAACCAATACTGCGCTGAAAGCTTTGATATAACAGGCTCAATAGTTATATATGGAAGACAAAGATTCGTCATTCCTTCGACGTCACCGACTTTTGTTTCAAGTGTAATCAAAACGACCATTTCATTTGGTGGAACAATCTGTGCAAACTGCGGATTAGTTTCAATATTGCTGAGGCGGGGTCTGAGATCTATTACATTCGCCCATGATTCGCGCAGATTTCCCAAAATGCGGACGACGATACCCTCCATTACACTCATCTCAATATCTGTAAGTTCACGGCTGATTTTTGAAGGCTCGCCAGCCCCACCGAAAAGTTTATCTATTATTGTAAAAGTGATACCTGGATCAATTTCAAGAACGGCAGAACCTTTAAGCGGATCCATATTAATAACGGCAAGAGTAGTCGGATTAGGAATCGAACGGACAAACTCTTCATATGTAAGCTGGTCAACCGATGCAACGTGAACACTTACTAGAGCACGAAGCTGAGCAGAAAGAGCCGTTGTAGTCAGACGTGCAAACGTTTCATGCATCATCTGGAGGGTACGGATCTGGTCTTTGGAAAATTTATCCGGACGGCGGAAATCATAAATTTTTACCTTACGCTGTTCTTTTTGTGCGGAATATTCCTGAGGTTCGACCTCGCCGGTTGATATCGCATTAAGCAGAGCATCTATTTCATCTTGCGATAATATCTCTGTCATCGTTTTTTGTCCTTTTTTATAGTTGCATCAGATGATGATATTTTCCACATAGCACCGTTTCTTTCAAGCGAAAATCTATACTCATAAGCAAAAGGCATTATCGAACCATGCCGGCGGATATTCACGGTTACAACCGCAGAATTTCCTTCATCAAGTATTTTTTCATTTATAATATCATAATCAAGAACATAATCTCTTCGCGGACTGCTGAGATATGAAATAAAATCTTTCATTACACTTCTTCTTGAAAGATCATCGGCACCATTATAAGCTTGCGCATAATCCGGATAGACATTAATATACTTTTCCAGATCTAGATACTTTATCATATTGTTCCATCTTTTATCTTTTTCTGCCTTTATAAAAAGTGAAACAATTTCTGAAGGCTCAATTTCTGTTTTCTGATTTACCTCTGCAGGAAGTTCAAATCTTTCGATGTGTTTGTTAAAATTCGCTATAAGAGTATTCTCACTTCTGACAACTGAAGCAATTTTGGCGTCAGGCAGAAAAAATGCTCTTATCTTGTATTTTTTGCCTGGAACAAGATTATAATAATCATTGAGATTTATCTTACGGTGAAATTTTTCATCAGGCGCAAGTTCAATTTCGCGCGGAACAAGAGGCATACAAACCTGATCAACGGTTTTCCCTGCAAGGCGGTATTTAATTTTAACGGTTTCTTCTCTGCCTTCCATTGTATAGACTACAGGTTGAAAAGTTGAGTAATCAGCAGGATATATCTTAAAAAATGCATTTTTCTCAGAAATATTCTGAACACAGATATTTACATACGCAGCATTTCCTTCTTCAAAACTCAGAGTATCGCTCAGAATATAAACTTTAAAAGTTTCCGATTCAAAGGCAAAACTGAATGTTGAAATACATAATATCAGAATTATTATTGGTTTTTTCATAACATTTCCCGATTAATTATCGGCAAAAACATGAGTTTTCATTCATAAATTATATTCTCAGGCTGATTATGTTATTCTAACATGTATTTCAGTAGTTATTAAACCCCGTTGTTTAGTTTTCTTTCTGAAAATAGAATAATTTAACACATAGTTATCCAATTTTGTCATAAATTCAGAAATTAAATTTTCTTTCACATTTTTAACAACATCAGCTTCACTTAACATATTATACATCAACACAATTCCTTCATTCAGGATTCGTGATACCGACATTTTCCCGAATTTCCTCAAATCAAGGCACGCTTCATATATTTCAGAAGGAACAGAATAATGAAGAAGTATCATATTCCCGCAATTTAACTGATACTTTACAGTTGAATTAATACTAATTCTTATTGTTGGATATTTTTTTATAATTATATCTCGAAATATCAGCTCAACAATCTTTGAGATCTTCATCTTTCGTACCGCGGCTATCCGATATAGCAATTTCAGGCTATCCGCTTCAATTAGAGCAGTAGTACGCATATTATTCATCCGTTTAACCTCTATAAATAAATACGTTCTTTCATTTATTAATTTCGCAAATATCTCCTGAAAAATCTATTTGACCTAAAGAAACAACATTCTATTCTGCACTTTATGAAAATAATTTTAACAAACGATGACGGGATTGATGCTTTAGGAATAAATTCCTTATTCGAAACACTCTCAAAAAAACATGAAGTTTACATGATAGCTCCTGACAGACAAAGAAGCGCATGCTCTAACGCAATCACAATTCACGACACAGTAAAGCTCAAGAAAACCGATTCCCGGAAATATTCACTTTCAGGGTTTCCAGCTGATTGCGTTAATTTCGGTCTTTGTTCAGGAATTTTTCCTGAACCAGATCTTGTAATTTCCGGCATTAATCACGGCCCGAATATGGGTGACGATATTTATTTCTCAGGAACCGTTGCAGGGGCGCGCGCAGGATATATTCATTTCCGTAGTGCAATAGCCGCATCTTATGAATCATTTACCGATTTCAGCCTGATCTCTGATGCTTCAGAATTTATAAGGGAGTTCGCAGAAGAAAAAGTAAGAAATGAAAGTTCAAATTTCTTTTTTAATATTAATTATCCTTCAATTGATAAAAATGAAATAAAGGGAATTAAACTCACCCAATTGGGGAAACGCAAATATGTTGACAGGTATGATTTTGTTTTAGAAAATTCTGAATTTAAGGAATACCGCCTGGAAGGTATCGTTGACTCTATTCACAGAGAAGGATCAGATGTTACAGAATTATCAAAAGGTTATATTTCAATAACACCTCTTCATTTAGACACAACCGATTATACATATTTTAAAAGGGCACAATGACTTCGGCAGAACTTTCAGAAAAGATAAATACACTCATAGATTCCTCATCGGAAAAAATCAGATCCGGGGATATTGACGG
>DAOMHE010000013.1:0-22287 GCA_035430785.1 Spirochaetota bacterium
GGCGTATGTCTTTAAATCCTTCTCCGGATTTGACTCGTATTTTTCCGCTTTTGCAGATCGGTTTGTCAAACTGTGAAATCTGATAAGCTTTCGGAAGATCCGGATAGAAATAGTTTTTTCTGTCGAATTTGGAATACTCTGATATTGAACATTCTGTTGCAAGACCCGCGAGTATGGCTTTTTCGAGTACTTTTTTATTTAGAACCGGAAGAACACCTGGAAGTCCCATGCAGACGGGGCAGGCGTGAGTGTTTGCTGCAGCTCCGAATTCTGTTGAACATGAGCAGAATATTTTTGATTCAGTGTTAAGTTGTGCGTGAACTTCGAGTCCGATTACTGTTTTGTATTTCATTTTATCTCCGGAAATCCAAATTGCGTTGTATTATGGAAAATATTGCGCGGTCATTTGTCAATCAAAAAGGGCGGAATTAATTATTGACAAAAAGGCGTCGCGGAAAAGAAGTGAAATGATTTTTCGGTTTCAAAATCTGCTTATTCAGCGTGTTTTGATTCAATATCAGTGTTTGAATTTCAGATTCTGATCAATTCCTTTTGAAATCTATGAGGTCCTATGTTTGCAGAAAGAACCCACTGCGGTGATTTATCGGTTGCTGATGACGGAAAAGAAGTTGTTGTTTGCGGATGGGTTGACCGTCGCAGAGATCACGGCGGCGTAATTTTTGTTATGGTTCGTGATGTTTCCGGAGATATTCAGGTAGTTGCCGATGAGACGCATTCCAAAGAAGCCGCGTTATCGGCGGATAAGCTTAGAAATGAATACTGTGTTTATGTTAAAGGGAAAATCAGAAAAAGAACTCCTGAAAACATTAATCCTAATATAAAATCCGGTGAAATCGAACTCGTAGCAGCAGAAATAAAGATTCTGAGCGAATCGGCGCCGACTCCTTTTTCAATTGAAACAAGAGATAACCTGAGCGAAGAGGTCCGTCTCAAATACAGATTTCTTGATCTTAGAAGAGCAGAAATGCAGGAAGCGATGATCAAGCGTCACGAAGTGATGCAGGTTACGCGAAACTATCTTACAAAGAACAGATTTTATGAAATAGAAACTCCAATACTTAACAAATCAACTCCTGAAGGAGCGAGAGATTTTCTTGTGCCTTCAAGAATCAACAAAGGAGAGTTTTACGCGCTTCCGCAGTCTCCGCAGATGTTTAAGCAGATTCTTATGATGTCGGGATTCGACAGATATTTTAATATCGTAAAATGTTTCCGCGACGAAGATCTCCGTAATGACCGTCAGCCTGAGTTTACCCAGATTGATATGGAACTTTCCTTCATCGATCAGGATATGATAATTGAAATTATCGAAGGACTGCTGAAAGATATAGTTAAAGCTGTTAAGGGCATTGAAGTTAAGACTCCTTTTATAAGAATATCATACGACGAAGCTATGTCGCGTTTCGGAAAAGATGCCCCTGATACCCGCTTTGGTCTGGAGCTTTGCGATCTTTCTGACGTTTTCAAAAATTCGACATTTAACGTATTTGCAAACGCTCTTGCTTCAAAAGGTGTCGTAAAAGCGATTGCCGTTGAAAACGGCGAGAAAGTTTCGCGCAAGATGATTGATGAGTGGACTGAATACGTTAAGACATTCAAGGCCGGAGGTCTTCCGAATGTCAGATTCAGAAACGGCGCGTTTGAAGGCGGATTCGCGAAATTTCTTTCAGATGATGAAAAGAAAGGCATAATAGAAAAAATGAATCCGAAGGAAGATTCGATTATATTCTTCGGTTCTGATAAAAAGAATGTAGTTTATGATACGCTCGGAAATCTCCGTATAAAAATTGCGAGAGAGCTTGATCTCATAGATAAGGATAAACTCAATTTTCTATGGGTTACAGATTTTCCTCTTTTTGAATATTCAGAAGAAGATAAGCGTTTTTATGCAAAACATCACATGTTTACGGCTCCTTCGCCTGAAACGATTCCTCTTTTAGAGAACATGAGTCCTGATAATGTCGATGATATGAAGGCTCTTGCGTACGATATCGTTCTTAACGGTTCGGAAATCGGCGGCGGTTCAATAAGAATAAACAGAATGGATCTTCAGAAAAAGATGTTCGATCTTCTCGGAATGTCAGAAGAAGAAGCGAAAGTTAAATTCTCATTTCTTCTTGATGCCCTTCAGTTCGGTGCTCCTCCTCACGGCGGTCTTGCTCTCGGTCTTGACAGGGTTATGATGCTTCTTCTTAAACGTGATTCAATACGCGATGTTATCGCGTTCCCTAAAACTCAGAAAGGGCAGTGTATGATGAGTAATGCGCCGAGTGAAGTCGCGATTGATCAGCTTAAGGAACTTTCGATAAGGGTTATCGGGCAGTAATGGATTTAAATTTCGAGTTTGATGATTCTTCGCTGGCGGCAAAGCTTTGCGGAGTAAAAGATTCAAACATAAAAGAAATAGAAAAGTCTCTCGGAGTGAGTATCGTTCCGAGAGGAAACGTTCTTATGATTTCTGGTGATGATACCGGAGTTGAAAATGCCAACTCGCTCATGCATCTCATGAGCGATTATCTTCATGATAAAGACGACAGCTTTGAGTTTGATCCATTTGATCTGCGTTATCTGATAGACATGTCCAGGCAGGGAGTAAAAATCCGGCCTGAAGATATTTCCAGACTGAAGGTCAAAATTCCTGATACAGGAAAAGCAGTTTATCCAAAATCGTATACCCAGGCTCATTATCTTTCGGAAATATCCAAAAAATCAATAGTATTCGGTGTAGGCCCTGCCGGAACCGGAAAAACTTATCTCGCAGTTGCTGCTGCTTTACGCGAATATTATGCGCAGAAAGTTTCACGCATTATACTGACCCGGCCCGCTGTTGAAGCAGGTGAATCACTCGGTTATCTTCCGGGCGATTTTATGCAGAAGATAAATCCGTATCTCAGACCTCTTTATGATGCGTTATTTGACCTTATGAGTTACGAAAAGGTTACACGTCTCATTGAAAACAATACGATTGAAATTGCTCCTCTTGCTTATATGCGCGGAAGAACTCTTAATAACGCATTTATAATTCTTGATGAATCACAGAATACGACCAAGTCGCAGATGAAGATGTTTTTAACGCGACTTGGGAATAATTCAAAAATGGTAATTTCCGGAGATGCAACCCAGATCGATATAGACAAACCGTCGCAGTCCGGTCTTCTTCATTCGATGAAAATTCTCCGCGGAATTAAAGAAATTTCTTTTGTGGAATTCAGTCCTGAAGATATCTGCCGTCATCCTGTTGTGCAGAAAATTGTTTCGGCGTATGATGCCGAAGCTGGAGAAAACAAATGAATTTTCTTTTCTTAAAGTTTAAGAGCATATCTTACTATATTTACGGCAACAGATTCTTTAGAATATTTTTTTTTATGAATGTTCTTCTTATTCTGGTTTCGAGCGTTCTTCTGACTTTAAACAGTGTCGGAGATGTGTATTCATATTCAGAAGGAGATATCTGTCTTGAAACTATACGCGTTAAACGCGATATATCATATACTGTGGATGATCAGACCGAAATTTTAAAGAGAAACGCGGGAGAAAATGTTCCGCTTTTGTTTGATTATGACCCTGATGTTCTGAATGACAGAGTCAGATATGTTTACCGATTGTTTAAGGGACTTCAAACAGGTTATGATTCTTCATCTACCGTAATAGGCGATTATGACAAGCTTGAATATCTCAATAATAATTATCCTGAATTTTCCCGTCTCAATAAAAATTTTTTTGACGCTCTTATTTCGGCAAAATCATCTGATGAACTTAAAAATTCAATCGTTAAAGCGCTGAGTGATATATATGATGAAGGTGTTCTCGACAAGCCATATTCAAACCCGTTGAATATTCCCAATACAAAAGCCGCATTTATCGATGCCGCCGGTTCGCGTGATTCGAAGAAAAACGTTAATCAATTAAGAACTTCGGATGATGTAAGAAAGAATCTGAATGAAATTCTCAGACCTTATGTTCAGCGTTTTCCGGCGAATCAGCAGATTGCTGCTGTTATTATTATTAGAAACCTGATTGTACCTAATCTTTTTTTTAATGAGACTGAGACGCGAAAGCAGATTGAAAAGGCTGCGAAAGAAATTAAGCCGGTTGTAGCAGTATTAAAAAAAGATCAGATAATAGCCAGAGAAGGAGACCCTGTTTCTCCTGAAGTCTTAGCGAAAATAAAAATAATGAATAAGCATTCGGCAAAGCTTCATATCAATTTTATAATCGGTATTATCTTTTTTCAGCTTTTGATTTATCTTATTATCGCACTTTATCTTAAGGATTATTTTGCCCGCACTATTGATGATGTCAAAATTCCAATCTTAACTTTTTTCGTTGTCACAGGTTTCTTCCTGTATGCATTTTTTGCATATAGACAGAATACGGAACTGAATTCAGTTTATATATTTGCCCTGGCTCTTCCAATACCGTTTATTGTTATCACATTGAGTCTTCTGTGTAATATTTATATAGCTTTTCTTGCCGGAATATACGCGGTTACATTTGTTAATGTGATTTCAAACGGAGATAATGCTTCAACAGTAATAGCCTCGGTTTCCCTGCTTATTTCGATCTTTGCTTCCAAGAATATCGAAAAGCGAACGGATTTTCTAAATGTCGGAATCGGAATTGCTATTGTAAACAGCATTCTTTCTGCGGCAATAGGATTTATTGATGATTATTCTTATCAGAGAATTCTATCAAATGTCAAGGTTTCATTTATAAGCGGTCTCGCAAATACGATTGCAGTTATGGGGCTTTTCCCGATTTTTGAACATTTCTTCGGCGCAACAACCCGTTTTAAACTTCTTGAGCTGATGGATCTTAATTCATCTATATTTAAAAAAATGCTGATAAAAGCTCCAGGAACATATAATCACTCGATAATGGTTGCCAATCTTTCAGAAGCTGCTGCAAAGGAAATAAATGCCGATCATTATCTTGCTAAGGTCGGAGCATTTTACCATGATATCGGAAAAATAAATGATTCTGGGATTTATATAGAGAATAAAAAAGAAGGCGAGAAAATCGAGAAAGAACCCCTCGAATACTGCCGTTTGATTATTTCTCATGTTGAAAAGGGAATAAGACTTGCGAAAGAACTGAAGCTTCCTGATGAAGTTGCTGATTTCATTAGAGAACATCACGGACAGAGCACAATGACATTTTTCTATCACCAGGCTCTTGAAAAAGCAAGCAGCGAAAGCAATTCTTTTGTCAATCAGTCAGATTTTCAGTATCCCGGACCAAAACCGCGCACAAGAGAAACGGCACTTGTCATGCTTGCCGACGCTATAGAAGCAGCTTCAAGAAGCGTTACGGAACCTACTTATACAAAGCTTGAAACTCTTGTGAAGAAAATAATACATAACAAGCTTAATGAAGGCGAGTTGGAAAATTGTGATCTTACATTAAAGGATATCAATAAAATTCAAAAAGCTTTCATCCGCATTCTTGCAGGTATTTTTCATACCAGAATAGAATATCCTGATAAAGAAGATATACGGAAACTTGAGAAACAGGTAAATAAATCGAATGAATAAAATTGCCGTTTTTACACAGGGAAAAGTTAAATTTCCTTACAATGATATTCCGAAGTCGTATATTACATCCGTTGTCAGAAAATCATTAAAATTACTGACTCTAGAAAATGTTTCTATATCAATTATAGTATCTGATAATGATTTTATAACAAAAATCAATTCCGATTACCGTAAAAAAAATTACGCGACTGATGTTATATCCTTTGCATATAGAGAACAGCCTTTTCCTGAAATAAAAGAGGAGAATGAGGTTCTTGGAGATATTTATGTTTCTGCTGAAAAAGCTTCTGAACAGGCTGAAGAAATAGGACATTCTCTCAGAGATGAATTCGCAAGGCTTCTCGTTCACGGAATTCTTCACCTTATCGGTTATGATCACGAAAAGGGAAAAAAAGAAGAACTCCGCATGCAGGAAATGGAAGATTATATTCTCGAAAGAATATGACCAGAAAACCACTGGACTTTTAATTAAAAACAAAATATTCTGGCGCAAAGGAGGAACGGATGAAACGTATAAAAAAAATTCTGCCTTTTGCTGCGGGAATCTTATTAGGTATGATTTTAATTTTCCCGGTTTTTGCGTTTAACCGTCAGGATTCAATAATTGCTCTTACAGACGGAAATTTTATGCGTTCTGATTTTTCCTTTTCTGTATTTTCCCGTGTTATATATTTTAATTCGGCAGGATATCAGACAAAAGAAGCTGCTGTTGCCGGAACAAACGGCCATTCATTCGGAATTGTTAAAACGGAAAATCTTCTTTATATCGAATTTATTCATGAAACGCCTGCGGCAGATCCTGCTTTGCAGGATGATCAGTCAGTTAAAATTGATTTTCCATACGCCGGAAAATATAAGCTGAATGCTAATGGAAATGACGGGATCCTGAATATAATTAAAACTGAAAAAGGCTACTATGCGACAATTCAGTTCCCGAATTGGGGTAAAGCCTCAGTTGAAATTTTAAAAAGACTTTCCTTTAAAGGCAGGCGGATTTATTTTGTCCGTTCGGTGAGTACAAAAGAAGAACTGGCAAAGACCGGGGCGACATCGTACTTTACTCAGGAATATTACGGAGAATTTTCTACAGACGGAACTCTTGTAAGCGGTCAGTATGTGCTGCGCGGGGCGAAGTATCAGTGGAATGCAATCAGAATTAAGAGGTAAATATGGCATTAAGCATCGGAATTGTCGGGCTTCCAAACGTAGGCAAATCGACACTATTTAACGCTTTGACAAAGGCTCAGAATGCACAGGCGGCGAATTATCCATTTTGTACAATTGAACCAAACAAGGCAATAGTTGCTGTTCCTGATAAAAGATTAAAGGATCTTTCTGCAATCGTTAATCCGCAGAATATACAGAATGCGGTTGTTGAGTTTTATGATATCGCGGGTCTTGTCAAAGGAGCATCCAAGGGAGAAGGTCTCGGAAATCAGTTCCTATCTCATATTCGTGAAACTTCTGCAATTGTTCATGTCGTCAGATGTTTTGAGGATGAAAATATAGTTCATGTTTCCGGTTCTATTGACCCGGTTAGCGATATAGAAGTAATTAATACAGAACTTATTCTTGCAGATATTCAGATGCTCGAAAAAAGAATTGAAAGGCTTGAAAAAAATGCCAAGGCAGATAAGAAACAGCAGCCTCTTCTTGATAAGGCAAAAGCTGTTCTTGAATTTCTGAATCAGGGAAAACCTGCATCTCTGTTTCCTGAACAGGATGATGTATTGGAAGAACTTAAAAAAGAATCGGGTCTTATTACATTAAAACCAGTAATTTTTGCCGCGAATGTTGATGATTCGGATATAGCTTCTGATAATGCTCATGTCCTGGCTGTTAAGAAATATGCTGAGGGTCATAATGCCAGAGTAGTAAAAGTGTGTGCGAAAATCGAAGAAGAGATGAGCGGAATGAGTGATGATGAAAGGCTTGAGTTTCTTCTTTCGATGGGTTCCGACGGAGAAAGCGGGCTCGAGCATATTATCCGCGAAGGTTATGCAATACTCGGACTAATCAGTTATTTTACCGCGGGGGTAAAGGAAGTCCGCGCATGGACTATTCAAAAAGGATGGAAGGCTCCGAAGGCAGCTTCAGTTATTCATAACGATTTTGAGCGCGGATTCATACGTGCGGAAGTTATCGCTTTTCAGGATTTTATACAGAACAAAGGTGAAGCTGGAGCTAAAGCTGCCGGAAAAATGCGCCTTGAAGGCAAGGAGTATGAAGTTGCTGACGGCGACGTTATGCACTTTCTTTTTAATGTATGAAACTTTTTAAAGTTGCAATTAAAGATTATGATGTTGTTCTTGCGGAAGAAATACTTTTTGCTCTTAATGCTCAGAGCATAACCGAAACGGAAGATGGAATATTCGCAATAGTTTCTGAAGAAAATATTGATGATATTGTCGAAGAATTCGGTTATCACGCGGAAATAACACTGATTGAAAACCGTGACTGGGTTAACAGCTGGGCGGAATCATTTCTGGGAATTGAAGCTTCGGAAAGAACCGCCGTTGTTACGCCAGGCTTTACTTTGGGAAAAGAGATAGAGATTATAGTTTCACCAGAGAACGCATTCGGTGCGGGTACTCATCCTACCACACGTCTTTGCATCAGACTCATTGAAGAAGTCTTTCTTTCGTTTCCGGTAAAATCATTTCTTGATATCGGGTCGGGAAGCGGTGTTCTTGCTATTCTTGCAGCAAAGCTTGGCGCAGAAAGTGTAACTGCTATAGAAGTCGATAAAGCGGCATATGATAAATCTATTGAAAATGCTGATAAAAATTCAGTAAGCATCAAGGTTCTAAATTCCGGTATAGAGGAATTTGCATCAGATTTTGAATATGACGTGGTTTGTGCGAATCTGCATTCCAAACTGATAGAAGATAATATAGTTTCTATAAAAAAACATGCCGGTGAAAACTCTTTTCTGATTTTAAGCGGGATAATGAATATCTGGGCGGATGATATGGAAAAAATATTTCAGAATCATGCTTTGTCTGTTTCAAGAAAAATAACTGAAGATGAATGGGTTGCATATCTTCTTTCGTGTGAATGAAGCAAACTCTTTATATAAGTGCTGAAATCATATTAAGAAAAATAATTGCTTAAAAAATGCTCATGTCTCAGACTGATTGCATGGAAAGTTTTGCGGAATATCATTTTATCAAAGGAAAAGTTATATTTTGCGGATGCAATATGGATATTCCCGCGTCACGTTTCGGCAAGAAGACATTCAGCCGAGGAGACCGCTTTCTTTTTATTCCCTATAACTGCCTGATAAAAAGATTATTTAAATTGCATTATATGGGCGTGCTGTGTGAAATTACAAGTGAAAAAAATTCAGAAGATAAGGTTATTTATGAAGTAAAGGGTCTTCATAAAGTTATAATAAAAAATTATAAAAAAGATTCTGCTTATTTCGAAGAGATATTTCCCGCAAAAAACGGGAAAACTGAAAATGTTGCAGGCAGTCTCCGGAAAAAAGCACAGGAATTTGTTTTTTTGATAAATACTGAAGAATCCGAAAAATTGATTTATCTGATGAATTTCAGTAGTGATTTTTCGGAGTTTTCTGATTTTGTGACAAATTATTTTATTCTGAATTACAAAGACAGAATCAGAATATTTTCAGAAAGGGATTTATATAAGAAGTATTTAATGCTTCACGCAATGCTGGATAAACTTATAATTAAGACACAAAAGAGGATTCTTCGTGAAAAAAAAAGTATTGGGTGATAATGCATATTTTACTGTTGAATGGTCAGAACTTATAAAATATGATAAGCATCATGCTTCGAGAGTCCTTCCGGAACTTGCGGGCATACTTTATTTTTATGACGTAAAAGGTAATTTTAAAGAAGATGTACTTTGTTTCGGATGCTGGAGAGAAGGTCTCAGAATGGAAATGAGGAATTTGTTTGATTCGTATTTCACAAAGTTTCCTTATCTTACCGATGAACTTAGAAAAAAAAATCTTTATTATAAGTTCTGTGTTCTGGATTCATCTCCGGCTGACATGAAGGATGTGATGTATTTTCTGATAAGCACCAACAAACCTATTTTGAATAATCCTGCCGAATTCAGTGATTCAAAACGATATAGTGAAATATGTGTTGATGAAATAAATCCGAAAACAAAGAAACCGGTTTAGTGTTCCGAAATTTTAAGGTCTTTCGCGTTATAGATCGAAAATGTGTTCTGTTTGATTGAAAGATATTCGAGAATATATTTCAATCTGCATGCGGCATCAAGAGGCGAAGAAAACTTATTGTCAGCTACCGAAATATACTGCTGAATGCTTTTTACATTCATTGAGCGATGTTCGGGATCGTCCTTGAAAATATCATTTTTGAAAGTTTTATAAGTTTCATAAATTGATTTTATAAGCTCTTCATTTTTAATGAGATAAGCGAGATACAGATTTGTGTCCGAATTTCTTGCGTTGCGCGTGAAAAACTTTAGTATTCTGAAAGTTATTTCCGGCATAAGATGATAATTCAACAGCTGGATAATGGTTTCTTCTATATCTGCCTCTACGATACGTTTTGTAGGGTAGGCGAGATTTTCAATATAAGGATAACCGGTTTTTGCCTTAAAAAAAGCATATTCGATAAAACGGTCCAAAGGATCTTTCTGCATAAGGTTTATTTCATTTTCTGTACTTTCAATTATCAGTTTTGCTTTTGCTTCGAGAGGAAGTTTGTTTTTTATAAGCGCATTCATGTTGAGAATGGCTTTGCGTGATTCCTCAGAATCGAAATCGTATAATTCTATTACTTTATCGCTGTCCATATATGTGACATAAGTAATTTGTGTGAATTGTCAAGACAATTTGTTTTTTGATTATTTGTTTTTAAATAACCGGGATGCTGCTTTTGTGAAATTCTTCCGGTTGAAATTGACTTGATATTTTAGAGCGGATAAATAACGTGTAATCATGGAAGAACAGAAAAAAATTATCAAGGATTTGATATCTGTCGGAAAACCGGAAAACCTTCCGGAAATAGAAAGAGAGGCAAATTTTACGCCTTTTTACGGCATTCCGAAAAGAAGCGCTGCAGATACTTCTAAAATAATTATTTTAACAGAAGCTTTTTCAACAGAAAATGAATTTTTTGAATTTTCCCTTAAAGATGTCGGTCATATAGAAGAGATTGAAACAATTTCTGATTCTGAAGGCAGAAATGCTGTTAAAGTCCGCTTGTGGGTAAAGAAGGGAGCTCGTGCTCTTTCGAGCCGTTCTTTTGTAGTTGAATAATGTATTGTTTGCTTTATTGAGGTTTAAATGGACGGTTCTATTTTCGCAATTTTATCTGATATCCCCGATTATCTTATTAGTATGGCTCCCTATCTCCATTATGTATCTTTTGCCCTTTTGATACTTGCAGGATTTAATCTTCCTATTTCAGAAGATGTTGTAATGATTGTTTCCGGTTCAATCGCCGCGACTGTAGTCCCTGAAAATACTTTTATTATTTTAGTCGGATGCTTCCTTGGTGCTTATATCAGTGATATTTTTGCATATTGTATGGGGCGATATTTTTTAAGCTGGGTCATCCGCCACAAAAGAATGGCGAACATAATACCCGTAAAAAAAATAAAAACAATGGAACAGTATTTTTCAAAATACGGTGAAAAAACTCTTTTTTTCGGAAGATTTATTCCTTTTGGTTTCAGAAATGCGGTGTTTATGACCAGCGGAGTGCTTGGAATGAAATTCTATCACTTTCTGATTATCGATTTTCTGGCATTATGCTCAACTACTGCAATTCTTTTTACTCTCGGATATAAGTTCGGCGGAAACTATCAGATAGTTATTGATTTTGCAAATAAGTTTTATTTTATTCTGTTTCCTGCACTGATTCTGATCATTGTTTTTTTCATTAGAAAATTCATGAAACACCACCGCGAAAACATACAGGAATGATCTATAGAAAAAATGCTTTCTTCTAATTGACTGCTTATAATTGACTTTTTTGTTTGCATCGCATATAATAAACCGTTGCAAAAGGTCTTTATAAGCGGAGAACGCGTTATTAAATGAATAAACGTATTTGCTATTTTTCAATAGATTTATCCAATCCCTTCGGCGAGACTCTGCTGAGCAGTGTTTATAAAAGAGTTCATGAATATGGCGATAAACTTTTTGTAGCACACGGCGGTATACTGAATTCACCTCATGAATGGGAAGTCAGACGAAATAGTTTATACGGTTATATTGATCCTGATGATTATGATGCCTTTATAGTTTCAGGTATTTTAAGTTTTTCTTCTTATGAAGATTCCCGGAAGTTTCTTCTCCCGTATTCCAGAAAACCTTTAATCATTATCGGTGAAAAAATTGATTCCATTCCTTATGTCGGCGTCGATAATTCATCCGGTTTCAAAGATCTTATTGAACATATAATAGATCAGTCTGAATCAAAGAAAATTGCAGTTATTGCAGGTCCGGTAAATAATTATGATTCTTCTGAAAGATTCAATGCTCTGCGAGAAGTAATGGCGTCACGGCAAATCAGTTTGCCGGAAGAAAATATATGTTTTGCAATTTTCAGTGCAGAAAGCGCTATTGAGGGTGTTAGAGTTTTGCTTGATGAGCGTAAAATTGATTTTGATTCGCTTATCTGTTTTAATGACCGAATGGCAATAGGAGCCATGGGCGAGTTGAAGCGACGCGGTTATCGTATTCCTGAAGATATAAGAATTTCTGGATTTGATAATACCTACGAATCAGAGTTTATGACTCCTCCGCTCACAACCGTATCATATCCTATCGATCAGGTGGGCATAGCCGCGGTTGACGGAATAGAAACCCTTCTTTCCGGTAAGCAGATTGATAAACCGGCAATTTTCCCAACTCAATTTGTTAAAAGAAGATCATCCGGCAGCATGGAGCTTCATGATTTTGATTTTTTTGGTTATAATATCAGTTCTTATTTCACTGACGGTTGTGAAATTGATTCAGATTATTTCATTTCATTTGCTGATAAATTATTGGTTTCAGAAAATATTGAGACCGATTATAGTGAAAATATTATAAAAAGACTCAATCTGTTTTTTTCTGATATTGATTTTCACAAAATGAATATAATCAGTATAATATTGAAATTCGAATTTACGGTTCTTTCGGCATACTCTGAAGATAATTATCTTCGTCTTTTTAAAAAATATTTTTTTTATTTGCATCAGATCGCCGAGAAGAAAAATAAAAAGGCAGTATCTGATATATTGTTTTTTTTAAGCGGATATTGCCGTTCAAAAATACTGTCAATTGCCGTTAAAGACGCTATCGTAAGCAGAACCGAAGAGGAATATTTAATTCAAATTGGTGAAGATTTAAGTTCTTCTTATGACATTCAATCAATAAGAAAATCTCTTTCTACTTATTGTAAATATATCGGTATAGAAACTTTATTCGTTGTTGTATTCGATGAAGAAAATAAAGATAATGCATATCTGTCAGTGAGAATAGAGAATCAGCAAAATCTGCCTGTAGATGGTTTTAAAAGTTATCCGTCGAAGGATATATTACCTGAAGAACTGAAAAATAAATATCATGAGCTTCTTCTTGATGCGCTGTGTCTTGTGGATGATGATATCGGTTATGTTTTATATAATCTTGGTAATCATCCGAATATTCTTTACAAGAGTCTCCGTAAGCATATATCGGGTGCTATTAAAGGAAATTCTCTTCTGCGCAAGATAAATAATTATTCTTCTAATCTCGAGAAACTGATTGGTGAACGTACCCAAAAACTGATTTCGGTTAATGAAAATCTTATCAAAGAAATAAAAAGAAGAGAAGCTGCGGAAAATGAACTTATTAAAAAAAGAAACCTTGATTCGTTAGCGCTGCTTGCCGGAGGAATAGCACATGATTTTAATAATATTCTGACGGCTATAGGCGGCAATATAAATCTTCTACAGATGAGAAAAGATCAGTCAATATTAATAAATGAAAATCTTCTGAACCAGGTTTTATCAGCAGTTGATAAGGCGAAAAATCTTACTCAGCAGCTTTTGACTTTTTCTAAAGGCGGACATCCAGTAAAAAAAAACCAGCATATCAAGCCTTTGGTTGAAGAAAGTGCGAAGTTTATTTTATCCGGAAGCAATGCTAAACCTAAATTTGATTTTATAGTTGAAGATGTTATCGTTGATATGGATTCGGGTCAAATTAATCAGGTATTGAATAATGTCATATTAAATGCTGTTCATTCGATGCCGGGGGGCGGTGAAATAGGAATTATTCTGGATGTTTATAATGCAGAAAGCCGAAATAAATATGATCTAAGTCAGGGCAGTTATGTGAGAATTTCTATTTCTGATTCAGGCTGCGGTATTCCTGAAAACATTGTTCATAAAATATTTGATCCATATTTTACTACCAAGGAAAAAGGCTCCGGTTTGGGGCTGTCGACATCAATCGCAATAGTAAAGAAACACGGCGGTAATATTGTAGTTAAGTCAATTATAAACAAAGGAACGGTTTTTAATATTTTTCTTCCGATTTCGAAAGGTAATGTTGATATTTCTGAAACTGCCAGCGAAAAAAACCTGCCATCAGGGATGTCTTTTTTGGTTCTTGAAGATGATCCGGACATTCAAAAACTGATTTTGAATTTTCTCCAGAATCTGGGGCAGAAGTGCGATATAGTTTCTGATGGATCAATTGCGCTTGAACTTTATTTGAAATCAAAAAATGACGGAAAGTATTATGATGCCGTAATTCTTGATCTTACCATACCCGGCGGTATGGGAGGTAAGGATGTGATGGATAAAATTCTTGAAATTAATCCTGACGCCGTTGGAATAGTATCAAGCGGTTATTGCGATGATCCTGTAATTTCAGAATACCGCAAATTCGGGTTTAAAGCTATACTTAGAAAGCCGTATCTTATATCAGACCTGAAAAACGCTATAATTGAATCACTTGAAATTAAATAAGCTTCTTAATTCTGTTAATTTCATTAAGAGCATCAAGCGGAGTTATCCGGTCAGTATCAAGATTTTTAAGTTCGGCAATTGCCTTGCTGTTCTCGCTGAAAAGATCGGGTTCTTCGTCGGTGCTTTTTTTAATTTCCGGACGTTTGATTTGTGTTTTTTCGTGTTTGCGTAAATATTTTTTTGCGGCTTCTGTGACTTCTTTCGGAATGCCCGCGAGAGATGCAACATGAATTCCGTAACTTTTACCGGCAAATCCCTTAATTACCTTATGAAGAAACTCAACCCCGTGAATTGATTCTTTAACCGAGACGGTAAGATTTTCAATTGTTTTTCCGTCTTCAAGTGCGGTCAGTTCATGATAATGCGTTGCGAATAATGTTTTTGCTTTTACTTGCCATGCGATAAATTCCACTATTCCCTGAGCTATTGACATACCGTCATAAGTTGAGGTTCCTCTTCCGACTTCATCCATTACAATCAATGATTTTTCTGTAGCGCTGTTTAAAATAGAAGCGGTTTCCGTCATTTCGACAAGAAAGGTTGATTCTCCTCTTGCGATATTATCAAAAGCACCAATTCTGGCAAAAACTCTGTCGCAAACCGGAAGTTCGGCGCATTCTGCAGGTACAAATGAGCCGGTTTGTGCAAGAATCTGTATTACAGCTGCCATTCGTATGTATGTAGATTTACCCGCCATGTTCGGACCGGTTATTATCTTTAAAACAGAATCACCGGAAAATTCAACATCATTAGGTATAAAAGGTTCGCCTTTAAGAAAACTTTCAACAACCGGATGTCTGCCGTTTTTTATCCTGAGTTCCCTGGAGGTTATTTCCGGCCGGACGTATTTGTTTTCAAGTGCGCATTGAGCAAGCGATGCGTAAAAATCAATTTGTGCAAAAAATTCAGCTGTTTGAAATATGATGTTTTTTTCTGTCAGAACTTTTTGTCTTACTTCATCAATAAGTTTCTTTTCAAGTTCTGCTGCCTTTTCTCCGCTTGAAAGAGCATCAGTTTCAAAAAGCTGAAGCTTCTGAGTTGTGAAACGTTCCGCATTAACAAGAGTCTGCTTTCTAAGATAGTCTGCCGGAGCTTTGTCTGACTGACCTTTGCTGATTTCAATATAATAACCGTAAACTTTATTATAGCGGATTTTAAGAGAGGGTATACCCAGTCTATCTTTTTCTTCAGATTCATATTTTAAAAGAAAATCCTTTGCGTCATTTTTGAGAGAATACAATCTGTCAAGTTCTGAATTATACCCCTGATTTATTACACGGCCTGATTCTACGGAAATTGCCGGTTCCTTCATTACGGCAATATCGATCAGAGAGATAAGTTCATGATGTTCACTAAGTTGTTCCGCAACATCTTTGTAATGACTGGTAGAAGTCAGAAGTTTTTTGAAAACTGATGCGTTCTTCAGCGATTCTGAAAGATTTATGAAATCTGCAGGTATGAACTTGTTAACGCTAATTCTTGAAAATATTCTTTCAATATCGCGTATTGCAGATAGTGCAGTTCTTATGTTTGAAAGAAGCGAGTGATTTGTAAAGAGTTCCTCAACCTTGTCGAGTCTTCGAGTTATTTCTTCTTTTTCTGAAAGCGGACGCAAAATTGATTTTTCAAGGTAGCGCTTGCCTGCAGATGTTTTTGTTTTGTCAATAATTGAAACAAGGGATCTTGTTTTTGATCCATCGGCCTGAGAGTTTATTATTTCAAGATTGCTGATAGCAGATTCATCAAGAATCATTTCAGAGTCTGTGCTTTCAAACTTAGGCATCTTGAGAATGTCTACGGCATCTCTGCTCCTTGATTTAATATATTCAATCAGTGAACCTGCCGCAGCAATTTCATATTTTTCATTGAGATTGATTCCTTTGAGGCTTGTAATCTTAAGTGCAGAGAGTATCCTTTCTCTTAGATATTCGTCATCATAAAGCCATTCACTTATTGATGCCGGTTTAATATTTTTAATTTTGAGATAATTTAAAAAACGGTCATCAGCTTTTCCCGTAAGATCGTAGAATAATGATTCGACAGGATTATATTTTGATAATTCACCTCTGAATGAATCGTAAGAATTATCAATGACGCTTATTAGAAAATCACCGGTAGAAATATCGGCGGCAGCAATAGCGGTCTTGTTTTCTGAAATAATAATTGATGTGATGAAATTATTTGATTCGGATGAAAGGAGATTCGGCTCGGTAACTGTACCGGGCGTTATTATTCTGACCACTTCGCGTTTGACTATTGGTCCGTCGCTTGGAACCGATTCTGTCTGTTCGCATATCGCTACGTTGCAGCCTGATTTTATAAGCCGCTGAATATAGTTCTCAGATGCATGATAAGGAACACCGCACATCGGTGTTTCATGGCGTTTGGTTAGTGCTATGTCAAGAATTGATGAAGCTTTTTTGGCATCATCGAAAAACATTTCATAAAAATCACCGAGACGGAAAAAAAGTATTTCGTCCGGATGCTTGTCTTTTATTTCGAGATACTGTCTCATTAACGGGGTAAGCTTCTGTTCCATCTCATTCTCCGCTATAATATTCGTTTTTCCCGTTTTTTCTGACAAGCACAATATGGCCGTTAAATCCGAGTTCTTCTGAAAGGCGTATTTTGATATCCAGTGCGTCTTCAGGGCTTGAAAAATTTCCGATATAAATAGCGAATTCTCTAGGCCGTTTAACGATTACTGAGCTTCCGTAATCTTTACGTATCTCAACGCGTATTTTTTTTGCTTCGGCAAGATTGTAAAAAGGACCGATTTCAACACAATAATATTCTCCGCCATTGACAGGTGTGATTTCTCTGGACGGAGATATATCGATTCTGTCTTCGGATATGGATAGATAACGGCTTACCAAAACAGGTTTGTACGGCATTAGCTGTGTTATTCTTTTTTTTGAAGAAAAGGCTTCCGGTGATTTCGGAAACAATTTGATAACATCTGAATACGCGGAAAAAGCTTCATTTATTTTTTTGCTTTTTTCAAGGATGTTGCCCGCAAAATACAAATCGGCAGGATTGTTTTTTCCGTTTGCGATAAAGCCCCTATTGTGATAATTCCGGTATTGCGCATAATCAGAAAGAATCGAATCAGATATATTTTCTCTCCGCAAAATCTGTTCAGCCTTTGTATAATCCTGAGAAAGAAGATGTCCTTTTATTAAAAGTATCGAAATTTCCTTTCTGTATTTACCTTTTGGGAAAAGGTAAAGGTAATCATTTGATTGTCTGATAAGTGAATCAATTTTATTTGATAAGTATAAAATTCCGCAGACTCTGAAATAAGCGGTTTCTGTAAAATCACTTTTTCTGTAAAGACGTACAAAAAGGAGATAATCCTTTTCGCTTTTCTGCAAATTGGTTTCGGTTTCGGCAGAAAAAAAACGCACGATGTCAAGGTTATTGCTTTTCGGATATTTTCTTATAAAATTATCTCCAAGCTGACGGGAATAGGTATTGTTGTTGAATGCTTTTGAAAGTTCTACCAGATCGCTTTTTTCATCAGCAAAAATAATCTGACTAGAGAGTACGGCTGCCGATAAGAGCAGAACCTTTAACGGAATCAATTTTGACATTCAGCAGTTTCCCGGTATCGGATGAATTTCCGGAAGTGATGACTGGATGAGCGAGAAAGCTTTTTCCGTAAACTTCATTTTCATTTTTTCGGCTGATTCCCTCAATAATCACAGATTCTGTCCGCCCGATGCGGGCTTTGAGTTTCAACGCAGAAATTTCTCTCTGTGTTTCTATCAGAAGCTTTAATCTCTCTGATTTTATTTTTTTGTCAAGGTGATTCTTGAATGATGCCGCCGGAGTTGATTCGCGCGGAGAATATGCGTACATAAAGGCTTCATCGTATTGAACAAGCCTGACGGCTTCTATCGTTTCTTCGAAATCTTCATTTGTTTCACCAGGAAAACCGACTATAAGATCTGTTGTAATTGAAAAATCAGGAAGTTCCTTTATTTTATCTATTATTTTCATGTAATCTGAAAAAGAATAGATTCTGTTCATTTGTTTTAGGATGCTGTCTGATCCGCTTTGAAGAGGCAGATGCACTGATCTTGATATGTTTTGATTATTTTTTATGACTTCAATGATATTTGTATCGAAATCTTTAGGATGACTCGTCAGAAAATTGATGCGTTCTATTCCTTTTATTTTAGCAGATTCATCGAGAAGTCTGTAAAAAGGAATTTCGCCGTTATCCTGACCATATTGATTTACATTCTGGCCGAGAAGGGTTATCTCAATTGCCCCGTTGTCAACAGCTGATTTAATACTTGATAAAATCTCGCCGGATGATGCTGAAATCAGTTTCCCTCTGACGTACGGCACAATGCAGTATGTACAGAAGTTTTCACAACCATGTGTTATAGTTATCCACTTATGCCAGCTTTCGGTTGTTCCTGAAATTCTGCCGGCATAATCATTTTCGTCAAAGGAATCAAATACCCGTCTTTTGTCGCCGTTAAGATAGTTCTCAATTATTTTGCCTATTGAGGGGGACTGATATGTGCCGATAGCGATGCTGCAGTATTTTCCGTTTGTAAGAAATTCCGGAATTCTCTGAGCCATGCATCCGGCAGCAACGACGATGCCTTTTCTTTCACGGACCTGAGCCATAGCTTCTTTCAAACGGCCTTTTGCTCTGCGTTCGGCAGAATCCCTGACTGAACATGTGTTGAAAATAACTATGTCTGCATCATTCTGATTTTCTGCAGGTGCAAACCCCGAAGAAAGAAGAGAGGCTTCCATCATCAGGCTGTCATTTTTATTCATCTGACAGCCGAAAGTTTCGATGAAAAAAAACATTATTTCAGTCCGCACTTCTTGTAAACTGAATCAATGTTTCTAAGATAGTAATTGATATCAAAGAGTTCGGAAAATTCAGAATCTGAAATTAATTTTCCTGCTTCAGTTGCTTTAAGCGTGTCCATGAGACTGCCTTTTCCTGCCCATGTTTCCATTGATGCAGTCTGAACTGTTTTGTACGCGTCTTCACGCGACATTCCTTTTTCTATCAGCTTTAAGAGAACTCTCTGTGAATAGAAAAGCCCCCCGGTTCTGTTGATATTTGCAGTCATGTTCTCCGGATAAATATGAAGATTCGATATGATGAAAATCATTTTATGAAGAAGATAATCGAGAGTTACGGTAGAATCAGGCAGAATCACGCGCTCCGCGGAAGAGTGGGATATATCGCGTTCGTGCCACAATGTCACGTCTTCAAGAGCCGTCATTAAATTTGATTTTATAACGCGCGAAAGACCGGTTATTCTTTCGCAAAGAATAGGATTTCTTTTGTGAGGCATTGCCGATGAACCCTTTTGTCCTTTCTGAAACGGTTCTTCAGCTTCACGCACTTCCGTTCTCTGAAGATGGCGGATTTCCGTTGCAAGCTGGTCAAGGGATGCAGCTGTGATTGCAATAGCCGACATATACTCAGCATGTCGGTCGCGCTGGATTACCTGGGTTGAAACTTCGTCAGCTTTTAGACCCATTTTTTCGCAGACCTTACGTTCCACTTCATATGAAATATTGCTGAAAGTTCCGACCGCGCCGGATAGTTTTCCGTAAGATACATTTTCAACAGCGCGTTTCATTCTTTCAAGTGAACGTTCGAAAGCCTTGTAGTAAAGCAGCATTTTCATGCCGAAAGTTGTAGGCTCGGCATGCACTCCATGGCTTCTTCCCATGCATGGGATATTCTTGTATTCAAGAGATTTCAGTCTCAAAGCTTCAATCAGCTGTTCGATATCTTTGATGAGAATTTCGCCTGCCTGTTTCATCTGAATGCAGAGAGCTGTATCCCCGATATCAGAGGAAGTCATTCCGTAATGAATATAGCGACCGGATTCTCCGACATGCTCATTTACGCTTGTCAGAAACGCAATAACGTCATGATGCACTTCGGATTCAATCTGATTGATTCTGTCTACGTCAAAGTCTGCTTTTTCTTTTATTACTTTAAGGTCTTCAAGAGGAATAATCCCTTCATCTGCATTCGCTTCGCATGCGGCGATTTCTATATCAAGCCATATTTTGTATTTGTTTGAAAGCGACCATATGTCTGCAATTTCTTTTCTGCTGTAACGTTCAATCATAAATTCCTCCGAATATTTTTTTGGAATTAAATTCCACGTGATAATAGTTTTCTATGTAATTCAAAAATAAAAGCGCTAATGCTGTCTTTCTGGCGTCTGAGAGAATTCCTCTGTTTTCGATGATGCCGCCTATATATCTGACATCATCGGATTCAAGGGTAAAACGGGCAATTATTTTTTCATCTGAACATTTTGCGCAGACCAGCGATTTATTCCTTATGGAAAGATACATTTGTTCCGAGGTATTACCGCAGTGACAGCATTTATTCAGACCGGGCATTATTCCATGAATTGAAAAATATTCCAGTATGAACATATTCAATGTGTCAAAAGGCGAAGTGTCTGAGTTAAATAAGTTCAGATATTTCTCAGCAGAAATAATCATATTGGAGTGGGGATCTTTTTCGGCTGTAGTTCTGAAAATTATTTCAAGCATGCAGTTCATGGCCGAGAGTTTTGCGAAATCTGAAGTAATATTCGATGGAAAAAATACGACGGAGAAATTTGAAACGATCGGAATAAAATTTCCGCGTTCATATACATTGAATTCGATTATACTTCCCGGATATCCTGCGGCAGTGTCGCGTTTTCTGCTTTTTTTCAGTCCCTTAAAGATAAATTTGCCGCATCCGTCGGGTGTCAGAATTGACGCGCATACATCGGCTTCTTTTATTGTTGAAGTTTTTAAAACGATACCGCGGTATTTGGAAATCTTCATTACTGATTTTTTGACTTTTTGGCGCTGATTGTCATCAAAATGCGGACAATTCTTGTTCCTTTTATATCTTTTACTTTATAAAGAATGCCGTCTTTTTCAATGGTTTCGTTTTTTGCCGGAATCTTTCCGAATATGTCCAGAAGAAGTCCTCCGATAGTATCGAATTCTTCCGCGGGAAGGGAAAGAGACAAAGTATCATTTAAATCATAAAGCGACATTCTTGAATCAATCTCGTATGTCGTTCTGTTGATTTTTACGAGTTCTGCCGGTTCATTTTCATCAAATTCATCGATAATATCGCCGACTATTTCTTCGAGTACGTTTTCCATTGTAACGAGACCGGCAATTCCGCCGTATTCATCGACAACAATTGCAAGGTGCTGATGACGCTTTTTGAATTCTATGAGAAGTTCATTTAACGGCATGGTTTCAGGTATAAAAAGAGGTTTTCTGAGAATTTTTTTGATCTCAAATTTCTTTTTAGGTTCGGCTATAAACTCAAGCAGATCCTTTGCGTAAAGAATTCCGCAGATATTGTCAATTCTTCCATCATATACGGGAATTCGTGAATGTCCCGCCTCTAGAATGACATCGGCAATTTCATTTAGAGGTTCTGTTACACTGATGGCGGTAATATCAACGCGCGGAACCATGATTTCACGGGCATTCATGCTTGAGAGGTCAAGAATGCCTTTAATCATTTCTTTCTGGGAATCTTCTATTTCATTATAATCGATGTTTTTGAGCGGGCTCTTTCTAAAAGAAAAAAACCGTTTCAAAAACACAAAGGGATTTCCGCTACTTTCACTGTCTTCAGTCATAATGTGAAAGATTCTTTCAGACCGATACGTTGTCAAACATATTTTGAGCTTATGCGTGCCAAATCGTAAACTGTTTGATTGTTTCCATGATCGTGTCTGACGCCTTAAGGCAGTCT
>DAOMHE010000014.1:0-21622 GCA_035430785.1 Spirochaetota bacterium
GTACCCAGAAAATTCTCGTGATGATTTCTAATGATATCTATTATAGTTTCCGGAAGCATTGCGGCATTTTTCATCCATTGAGAACCGAGAACAACATGCTCACTGATAGTGGTCTTTTCATAATCATTTTCACCTTCCTGCTTCCATATAAGCTGGTCAGGAGTATTTATTTTGCCGATATCATGAAGAAGCGCACCAAGAGCTATATCATGAAGTTCATCAGTTTTAGTCTTAAGTCTTAAAGCAAATATAATGGAAAGAAAAGCGACATTAACCGAATGGACGACCGCATAGTCCGTATCGTCACCCGAATTAAGAAGGACAAGCTGCCCCTCGGGCTTTCCTGACGCTACTTCAGCCACCATATCCGCAACATATGACTCCAGTTCCGAGATATCGGCTTTCTGTCCGGTCTTTACCATCTCGAAAATTTTATGCAGAACAGAAACACCCCGCTTTTTCAACGCCTCGGAAATATTCATAGGAGCCCCCTTTGTTTGCTATCGGGCGCGGTTTTACGCCGTTTAATACGATTGAACCAGACGATTCAGAAGTCAATAATTTTCCGTCTGATTGGTTCTTTCTTTTGTGTACCCAGAAGAAAGAACCTCTACCAAGCGCTGATCCATCCGTGGGCGCTCGGACTTGCTTACATCCGTATACGACTGGAAAAATAAATCTCACTATGTCACGATTGCACGATAAAGAGTCGAGCCATCGCGGCGCAGCTCTTGTCGCAATGTTTTCCGTTTCAGCTGCGCTATCAGCGACCCAATATTCACGGTTACGCCGTATCAGTTCCAAAATGAGGTTTGCAGATAATCTCTGATATTTTTAACTTTTTGAGATTCTGAGATGATCCCGGAGATAAAACAAGCGCAGTATCGAGACCTCTGCCGGTCCCCGCTGCTGCTATAATAAGTTCATTTTGAGAAACAAGCCCTGCGTCGCATGACATCAAGGCAATTTCAATACTGACCTTTGTCCCTTCACCGAATGTGCGCAAAAAATCAGCGGCTACAGCCGGAGCATTATTACTGAATAATTTATCCGTATGAAAAAGCATTGTTCCGAAATGAACCGAATGCCCCTTCTCTTTTAAACGGCAGACAAGCTGTTCGGGAAAACGGTTTGAATCTCTTTCAGAAAAGTCAAACTGATGCGGAACAATAACCAGCTTGAATTCACCCCCAAGCTCTTCAAGTGCGGCTGACGCAGCATTACCGCTCGTTGAAGCAATAACAATTTTAGATATATCACCCATAGCTGCGCGTTCCCGAATTAGAGATAAAACCTGTTTTGTTGAATCCGCTTTTAAATCTTTAAAATAATGAACCGTTTTTTTCATTGAATTACTCCCGTATAATTTATATTATCATATATAATGCTATTTGACAAGTACGCACTTTTTAGTTATATAGTATCTTTATTGATACTGTATAAATTCATCAGGAGAAATAATGCTATATAATGGAAAAGAATACCGCTGTGCGATGGAACTGACAATTGATCTTGTCGGGGGCAAATGGAAGTCGATGATATTATGGGTCATCTCACAAAGAACAGTACGTTTTAATGCGCTTAGACGCGAACTTCACGGGATCACTCAGAAAATGCTGACACAACAGCTTCGCGAGCTTGAAGCTGACGGACTATTGAACAGAAAAGTTTACGCTGAGGTCCCGCCGAAAGTTGAATATACACTTACAGAGCAGGCAAAAAATATTTTACCGGTTCTCGAACAACTCTGCGAATGGGGAAAAAAATATGCGGAGGAAAAAGGAATGAATCAAGTCTCCGGGAAGCATTAGACAGATTACAGATTGAATATCCTAAGACAATATAAGTTAATAGTTATCCTTTGCTGACCTATTGCTATTTTTCATTTCAACCAAAACAATATAATTCTTCCGAATACATTTATAATTAATTACATTATTTTTTTCTTCGGTAAAATATACCCCTCTCCTGCTTAACAGCTTCAATTTTATGATCCGCCTCCAGGACACTGAGATATTTGTTTACTTCATTTGCGTGCAGACCTAATAATCTAATCAGATCATCAAGAGTACACGGCCTCCTTTCTATGGTTTCAAGAATTACCGACTCTTTATCAGTTCGATAGGATTGCACATTTTTTCTCTCAGAGGATGCTGCTATTATTTCTACATTACTTAAACCCAGATAATCAATTATTCTTCCAAGTTCTTCTCCAGATGCCGCACGAAGATTTGAAACTGTTCCGGGTCTATCCAATGTATTGAGCTGAACCAAATCAGGTTCAATTTTCAAAATAGTTTTTCTTATCTCACTAAGTTCACTTTCTATATCATTATAACCCGGAAGAATAAAAACTTCTAGGTATATTTTCCCTCTATACTCTTTTCGGAAAGAAATCAAACCTTCAATGTATTTATGGAAATCCAAATCACTTGCAGGACAGTTTATTTTTTTAAAACATTTTTCAGTTGCGGCATCAAGAGAAGGCAGAACAATATCCGCATCAAGAATTTCGCTTCTTACATCGGCATCAAATAACAAAGTCCCATTTGTCAAAACAGCTACAGGAATCTCCGGTTTATTTCGTTTAATAAATTTCAGTATTTCGCCAATGAATACATTTAAAGTCGGCTCTCCCGAACCTGAGAAAGTTATATAATCTGGATCAGAACTATTTTCAAAATAATGCGTTAACTCCTCAATTATTATATCACGCTTAACATATTCTCTTCTCTCAAGAGTAAGTTTCGTCGTTTTACCGACCTCACAATAAACACAATCAAGGGAGCACACCTTTGACGGAACAAGATCAACACCCAGAGACATTCCTAAGCGTCTTGATGGAACCGGTCCGAATATATTCTTATACATATCTTGCCTCGGAATAATCAGTCATACTTTTTCCTTAACCACTCATCATTCAGCGTCGGACTTATCAATTCCTTCCAATCGTTTGTTTCCCACGTCGAAAGATTATGATGAGTAATATTATATTTTTGAGGAATCGGATGAGTACCGACAACAACTTTTATTTTAAATTTATCTTCAATGAATTTCTTAAAATAAGCTGTATAAGGGCATGGCGGATACCCGACAACAAATCCCGTCGCAAGGTGAATTACTTCAGCGCCATTTTGAATCATCTCGGCAGGAGCATACTCGATATTTCCGCCCGGGCATCCCCCGCAACCGATATAACCGGTAATTTCCAATGATTCATTTTTATCATAAATATCAAAAGCACCTTCTCTACAGCTCATTGCTCTGAAACATTTTCCTCCGGAACAGCTTTTGTATCGTTCACATATTATAATACCTATTTTCATTAAAACTCTCCGCATAAATCGACAAATAATTATAAAATCATTTCTATTCGTATAGCTATACTAAAACATAAGAAAAAATTTAAAGTCAAGTTCATTCGTATTTGGAAGAGATAACAGAATGAATAATTTTTCATCACCATCTGTAGCAGAACAGCACATATTACCTCATCACACGAATTTTCCTTTCAAAAAGTCTGTTGAAAAAATAATAGATGAATATGGAAAAAAAATAAAACTCATGCCCATTTCAAACTCTCAGGTCATTACCGTAAAAGGCAACACTGTTAAAATTGAAGAATGACTGAAAAATACCGCCTATTCATTTTCTGCCTTTCTACGAAATTCAGTAGGCGTCAAACCGGTTTCCTCCCTAAAAAGATTATTGAAAGTTGTTTTCGAATTAAACCCGCTCTCAAAGGCTATTTCAAGAATTGTTTTGTTCATATCAGATTTATCCGAAAGAAGAGTCTTCGCATGAACAATTCTACGTCCGTTAATCAATGCATTATAATTTACACCGAGTCTTAAGTTTACGACCTGAGAAATATGATACAATGGAATTCCTGACTTAATGGAAAAAGACTGCATAGTAAGTTCCGAATCAAGATATACCTTTTCTGCGTCAAGAAGATGCAGAATTCTTGCAAGGTATTCTTCTTTTGCCCTTTCCGGCAATCTGCTTCTTGCATACTTGGCATTAGAATTTTTATCCTCTTCTTCTGAAAATAAAGCTTCTTCGTTTATTGATTTATGAATAATATTAAAGTAATCTCCTTTGAGAAGAACAGCATATCCCGCAAAAAAAACAGGAACATAGATATAAACGCAAAATGAAAAGGAAACAATACCCGAATATCTTGAATTCAGAAGATACATAATCGTAGAGACTGCATATAAAACGAGAATATTTGCTGCATAACAAAGAAATAATATCTGCCAATTTCTTTTAAACTTCATTTCACATGAATGAAATATTTTTACTCCTCTGTAAAATAACAAGACTTCTTTTAATGATAAAACAATATATACAGAAGCAGACACAAAAACGCAAAAATACAACAATGCTCTTTTGGAAAATCGTATATTTTCGAATAAATAATCTGCGGATGAATTTATAAGAGATGACACATAAATATCCGCGAATGTTCCCCCCGCCATTACGATAGCAAAAGGAATTAAATGAAACAACTTATAATGGTCATATTTTGTAATTTTACGTGCAATCGAAAGAATGTAAAAATATAATAAAGGACCATAAAGAAAGAAAAATGAATCCCTGATATTAAAAAGAATTATATAATCATAGTATCCATGCTTGCGATAAAAAAACTGCATAAATATTTCATAATTCAACAAAATTAATATTAGTGAAAATAATCGAACAGAAATTTCTCTGCGAAAAAAAAGAATTATTGAAAAGAAGCATCCATATCCGACGCAAAAAAGATATATGAGATCAAAAAACATACAAAACTCTGCCAAACCATTATCACGTAATATAATAGAATTTTAAACTGTATTTTTTTGTTCAACCCCATTGGATTGAACGACGAAACATTTGTATTGTGACATTATTTCAATATAAACTCCGGTATGCAAGCAGCTTTCAGTCATATTTCGAGTTTATATTCTATTTAAGGAAGGTGATTTCAAATGAAACACAAAGCATTTAAAACAACGCTTATTCTGTTCGTTTTGTCGATTTTAGCAGTCTCTGCGGACTCTTTTGCAAAATCAAAATACGAACGTATTTCAAACGGAATCGGCAACGTTATTGTCGGAGAGGTTTTGCCTTATAACAATGATGAAGGATATAAAAATCCTGTTATCGATTCAGTAAAACTAAGCGACATGGAACAATGGGACACTTTTTACTACCGTGCTTTCTTAGGAAAAAAAATATCTTCATTCAAGCATGATGTGCGTGTTATCACAATGACTCTTAAAGGAGTCGGCGGAAATGCAACAAAATTTGATGAGGATAAAGGTGGAACCATTATAGATTGGACGTTGAGAAAAAAAGATCCAAATGATTATGGAGAAAGAACTGAATGGTCGCGTTATTTTGAAGACTACCAATCAACCGGCGTCCCCTTCTCTTATTATTATTTTCCGTTTAATCCGGATAAACCCTCAACTTTTGAATTTCATACAGGAGATGAAGTCGGAAATGAAATTATTTTTTCTCCTGAAAAAATGAGAGAATGGAAGGAAAATTACAATCTTAAACAGATAGAAGTTACAATACTGATTTTTTCTTTTGATGATCTCGGTGAAACCGTAACCGGAGAAAACAAGAAAGTAACAGTTGCGAAAACAGATATCAACGGGAATGTTTCTTATGAAGAAAAAGAACAACTTGCCAAAGTTATTAGAAAAACAAAATGGGGAAACAAGAAATTTCTTGCCCAGGGAAAATTTAAAATAATTCTGGATTAACTTCTAAAAACGGACTGATTTCTCTTTGGGAACAGTCCGTATTTCAAAAAACATCTTGACCTAATGATTTTTTTCTCTATTCTAAATTATGCTGCATTTAATCAATGTTATGCGAACTGGGGGTTTTTATGAAAAAAAACAACATGATCTTATCCTTTCTCGCGGTATCATTATTATTTTTCTTTGTTTCATGCCGCGAAAACGACAACTTAACAATGAGCCGCCCAGTTCTCATAGAAGCTAAACAACTGAGTCAGAACGAATACCTCATCAGATGCGCAGGATACCCAAATGACAATCTCGAAGGAATCCAGAAAGAAGAATCTGCAAAAGAAGCGGCTCTAATAAACGCACAGATGATCGCAAAGGGAAAATTTAAAAGCATCGATACCGTAAAACTCGGTGAAATCAGAAAAAATATTTTCAACGGTTCCGAAGCCGAAATATTTTATGTAATAGTTTATCCTGATATAAAAAAATATTTGCGCTGATAGAGATATCCTATAACACTATCTTCATGACCAAGAACAATGTTCCAACATATCTTCTGCACGAAAATAGTTCCCCAATAAGCTTTTACAGAGAATTGTCTGCATTTACAGATAAATTGCTTAACAATCTCGATCAAAAACAGAAATTTATCATTAAAAATTATTCTGAATTCATCAGACAGCACTCGCCTGAAAATACAAGAGACAAAACCGATCACATGCTCGAAATTCTTATCGCCGGTCACTCAGCCGTTTTTTTCATAACCCATGCCATATTTTTTCCGAGATTGACAAATACAGTTTTTCCTTCTTCGTCTTTCTGAATATCCCCCGGAGCCATTGAAAGCGTCATATTCCAGTATGTTGAACTCGGAATAACCATTTCAAGAATTCCGAAAAAGAAATTTATCGCAGAATAAGTAAAATTGGATCCGGCTCTCCGCACGCTTGTCACAGCCGCACCAGTTTTTCTGCGCATAAAATTTCCATTTGCTCTTGAGACAGTTCCGCATCTTTCGATAAGTGCTTTAACCGGAACAGTAACGTTCCCATAATAAACCGGTGAGCCTATTATTACTCCATCTGCTTCTTTCATCTTCATGATAATCTCATTCATTCCGTCATCGGATATGATGCATTTCATATCTTTTGTTTCCTGACACTTTCTGCATCCGATGCAGCCCGAAAATCTTTTATTCCCTATCTGCACAAGCTCTGTTTCAATCCCTTCCTTTCTGAGTTCATCGAAAACAATTTCAATCGCCTGCTGGGTATTTCCGTTCACACGCGGACTTCCGTTAAAAGCTACAACCTTCATAATCTTCTCCATTTTAATCAATTCGACTCAGCAACTCATTCAATTCAAGTCAAAAATTGCATTGACATTATAAGGTGCTCACTTTTTTTTGATCACGGAGGTAGCTATGCCAACTTATGACTATGAATGCTCAAAATGCGGTCACGTTTTTGAAAAATTTCATTCGATGAGCGAGACTCCCGCTGTTGTATGCGAGAAGTGCGGTGCCGACTCCAAAAAGAAAATCGGCGGAGGCAACGGAATCATCTTCAAGGGTTCCGGATTCTACGTAAACGACTATAAAAGCTCAGGCGGAAAATGCGACTGCTCAAATTCGGGAAGCTGTCCGAAAGAATAAACAAAACAATCAGGAGGTTCTTGCAGCCTCCTTTTTCATATGCTTTCTCTGCCTCTGAATTGTTCTCAGATATTTTTCTATCTGAATCAGCATTCCGCCTCCGATAGAATCATCCTTCATTTTAAAACCTACAAGTGAATCTACATAATCAGTAATACTCTCGGGACTCTTTATCGCCTCAACCGGAATAAGAAGATATTCTATATCCGGCATCAGAACCTTTGCGCTTCGTTTCGGATATAATGATGTTCTTGCATTATATACAGGCATCACAATCTTGAGATTGTTTTTTCTCATGTCATTTATTATGTTATCGACGGTAATGTCATTTTCTTTCGTTAGCTCTATAAAATCAGAAAGAGCAAGTATCGGTCCCTTTGCCGCGGATGCTTTTCTATAAAGAATCTTGGTTTCCTTGGAAAGAGGACGATTCTGGCTTTGGATATTTTTTGAAACAGAAGCTTCCTGCTGTGCAGAACTTTTTGAACCCGAAAAAATTGAAAATATACTTTTCACTATTCCGATTAAAGTTGAAAATAATCCCTTTTTCCCCTGAATAGAAGCCTGTGAAACTTCACTCCTCAGTTCTTTCTGTTTCATGTAGTTTTCATATTCTTCGGCAACATACTTGAGATGTGTCATTTCATCAGGATTGCTGCGTATCTGCGCCGGTGCATTTTTGTCAGTAAGAATTACACCTGAAGCACCGTAAAATGCTGAAAGCTTCTTCATAACCATGTCTTTTTCAAAATCAGGAAGAGAAGCGAAACGCACGGGATCATTGCGCATATAGTCAAAGCTTGACTCGAAAAGTTTAACGAAATTACGCAGATCAAACAGCCATTCAGCACCTGCAGAATCAGAAAAAAGAAAAATGGATTCCTTGCTCAGATTTTCTTTTGATGCCCATGAAGAAAGAACATCCGCTGTAATATTAGGAAATGTAGAAAATATATCATGCGCCGGAATAGCTCCGTTTTCACGGATTATCTTTACAATATCGCCGCTGTAAATTCGTGCCGGATCAAGAAGCTTATCGACTTTCATAATACATTCCCTGAGAGAATGAAAATTCCTAACTTCGCACATTTCCTTCGGCGCAAGAGTTGAGGCAATTCCTTCCATGAGGATATTCAGTATATAATCAATCTTTGTATCGCGGTAATCCGAAACATCAGTACTTGTGATTCCGAAATTTTTCAGCTTTTGCTTAATAACGTCGATGCGCACTCCGATTACGGGTATTATTTTTCTTATATCAAGTGTACGCTTTATATGCTCATAATTTGACGAATGAAAACAGAATTCTTCCGTTGCCTGAACCTGATTTCTCACAATCGAAAAATTCTTAAAAGTAAAAATCGTTTTATCAAGTGATGAATTAATAATCTTGCCGAGTTCCTGTTTGTTTACGGACTGCGAAACAAGTTTGGAAAGATTGAACATTCTGAAACGGGCAATAAGAGTGTTGAGAGAATCAAGCGAACTTTGATTACGCTGCATGCACAGCTTGTCGAAGCGTTCTCTCGGAAGATTAACTGAATATTCTTCGGTTTCTTTTATCAATAATTTCTTCTGTGCATCATCGAATTTAAAATCAAAAGAAATAACCCTTCCGATATTCATCGGAAAACGGTGAAGAAGCATCTCGAGAATGTAATCTATGTTTTTATCGCGGGCAATGGTGAACGGAATTTTTATGTTTCTGGATAACTTGATGTGCTCCTTGGTAGCAAGAGTTGAAGATTTTCCGGCGATGAAAGCACGCTGAATCTGATCGATCTCAAGCAGAGTTTCGAAAAGAAAAGGCTCTATCGCACTTCTCTCGTCAAGAAAGGGAAAAACGTCCCTGGGATTTTTTCCGGCAAGATTAATCATTTGTTCACCGTTTATTGTTTTTTATAAAGGCTGAAACATCCCCTTCACTTATTTTCTGCTGTTCGCGCGTCGCAGTGTTTTTCACTGTGACAGTTTTTTCATTTATCTCTTCATCCCCTATTATAAGCGCAAAACGCGCATTTTCTCTATCCATTTTTTTCATCTGAGATTTCATGGATTTGCCGCTGGGATCAATATCGGCAGATATTCCTTCCATACGGAGTTTTCTCAAAAGTTCAGCCGAATGCTGAAAATACTTCTCATCAGAATATATAATAAAAGCATCTAAAGACAAAGGCGCCGGCGGGTTCGCTTCCGTAAGAATCATAAGTCTTTCTATGCCGGCCGCGAAACCTACCGCAGGAGTCGGTTTTCCGCCGAGAATTTCAACGAGTTTATTATATCTTCCTCCGGCAGCAAAAGCGTTCTGCCCGCCGAGAGCAGTGGTAACAAATTCAAATGTTGTTTTTGCGTAATAGTCAAGTCCGCGCACAAGAAAAGGATCTTCTTTAAACGCGATACCTGCACCGGAAAGATAAGACTTAACGGACACATGATGTTCAGCGCATGAAGAACAAAGAAATTCAGGAAGAACAGGAGCGGCATCTTTAAGGGATTTGCAGCCTTCCTTTTTGCAGTCGAGAATACGCAATGGATTTTTCTCAAGGCGTTTGACGCAGTCTTCACACAAAACAGATTTGTTTGACTGATAGTATTCCTTGAGTTTTTCGAGATATGCCGGACGGCATTCTTCACAGCCGATTGAATTTATCAATAATTCATAATTTGAAATACCAAGATCTAATGCAATCGAATTCATCATTGATATAACTTCATAATCATAAAAAGGCGAATCATCACCGAAAAGCTCAGCGCCGAACTGATTGAACTGACGGAGTCTTCCTTTCTGCGGACGTTCAGCACGGAACATGGAACCTATATAAAAAAGTTTGCAGACGGAAAGTCTGTTATATTCTCCGTTTTCATTGTAAGCCCTTACTACAGAAGCAGTTCCCTCCGGACGAAGAGTAAGAGAACGTCCGCCTCTGTCTTCAAAGGTAAACATTTCTTTGGATACAATATCCGTCTCGTCGCCGATACCGCGGGAAAAAAGTTCGGTATACTCCATCACCGGAATAATTACTTCCCTGAAATTAAACAGTTCAAAATTTTTCCTTGCCGACGCGGTTATTCTGTTCCAGCCGGGAATTCTGTCAGGGAATATATCTTCAACGCCCGGTGCTTTAGTAAAACTCATTCTTTCTCCTTAACGCGCATCCTGAAAACAGAACCGACCGGCATCTCCCTGTCAAAAACGGCTTTGTATACCGCATTAGGTCTTGCCATCTCGTATTTCAGAGTTTCATTGTTAATATCGATAATTTCTTTCAGGGTGCAATATCCGTCAATAAATTTACCGTCTTCAAGAGGTGCGATAAATTCGAATGTACTTTCAGCATAAACCGGATTGTATGCCTTAAAAATAATTTCAGACGAAGCTGATGAACTCAAAGAAACACCGAGAAAATCAGTTTTCTGGATATACGGTATGGACTCATAACCTTTTTCAAATTCATGAAAAAGATCATCAGTATACGGTCTGTGGCTGATTAAATCAAGTTCTTCATTATACTTCGGAAGTTTGGACGAGTAATTTCCGGATGAAGAATATTCATTGAGCGCATCCTTGTAAATGCGGGTAACTCCTGCGGCATAATATGCCGATTTCATACGACCTTCAATTTTAAACGCATCAACTCCGGCTTCGATATATTCGGCAAGATTTTCTATAAGACACAAATCCTTTGAAGAAAGAATCTCTGTGGCGTTTTCATGTTCAATAACTTCAAAGTGATCACCGAGACGCTTCTCTTCAATTATCTTATATTTCCATCTGCACGGCTGAGTGCACACGCCTGAATTCGCATCCTTGCCTGTAAAATATCTCGAAAGCAGACATCTGCCGGAATACGAAACACAGACAGCACCATGCGCAAATATTTCAATTTCTGCATCCGAATAATCTTTGATCATTTTTATTTCAGGAAGAGTTGTTTCACGGGCAAGAACGATTCTTGACGCGCCCTGCGACTGCCAGAACTTAACCGAAAGATGATTGAGAGTAGACTGCTGTGTCGATATGTGAATCTTGCAGTTGAGATGCTCCCTTACAAGAACGAGCATTCCCGGATCTGAAACAATCACCGCGTCGAAATCGATTCCTGCAAGGCTTTTGACATAGCTTTCAGCAGAAAGAACATCCGCTTCATGAAGAAAGGCGTTCAGCAGAAAAAAAGCCTTGGCTCCGGATGAATGACAAAGCTCCACTCCCTTTTTTATTTCATCAAATGAAAAGTTTCCGGCTTTATCGCGCAGATTGAATTCTTCACCGCCGAAATAAACAGCATCGGCGCCGTACATCAGCGCAAAACGCATCTTTTCAAAATTCCCGCCCGGGGAAACTATTTCAGCTCTATTTCTGGTCATCATTAAATCCGTTTTTTTCACCGTGAATATAATGATCCTGAGCCTTCAAATGCGAACTGTATGTTTTTGAAAAATAATGACTTCCGTCGTTTTTTGCGACAAAAAACAGATAATCGGTTTTTGCCGGATTGATAGCAGCCTTGATTGCACCAAGACCGCTGGATGCGATCGGAGTCGGAGTCAGACCTTTATGCCTGTAAGTATTATAAGGAGAATCAACTTCAAGGTCTTTCAGCAAAAGATGAGGAATAGTTTTATCAAGAGCATAAAGAACTGTTGCACAGCTTTGAAGCGGCATTCCGATTTTTAATCTGTTATGAAAAACGCTCGAAACCACAGCCTGCTCGGTTTTCACCTTCGCTTCTTTTTCTATAATAGAAGCTAGAGTCAGCATCTCATGAGTCGAAAAGTCTTTCTTCGGCTTCCAGTTAAGTTCCTTTAAAACAGAATCAGTTTTCTTTTTGAGTATTGAAATTACATCACGCGCATCGAGACCTTCGGCAATTACATAAGTCTCCGGAAAAAGATAACCTTCCGCAGTCGGATAATCGATTCCGATACGTTTCAAAAAAGCTTTATCCTTTGAATACCTGATAAAATCCGAAGCGGAACAGATTCCGGCAGTTTCAAAAACTTCAGCCATCTGTTTTATATTATAACCTTCAGGAATCGTAACCTTTGCAGTAACGACTTCCCCGGCTTCAATTTTTTTAATAAGCTTGAAAGAGGTATCATTACCATAGGCGCGGTACTTTCCTGCTTTAATCATTTTTTCACCGCGCGCCTTGTAAATCATAAGAAAAAATTTCGCCGAACGGATAATTCCTGCATCTTCAAGATCCTTTGCGACCTTTGACATGGAAGAACCCTTTTCAACAACAAAAGTCTTTGACTCCTCATCCATCGGAGAAGCCGCAAAAAAATATGATACTCCCGACGCCGAAATAAGCATAAATGCAATCACAGCACCGACTATAGCCAACTTTTTCATAATAATCCTCATAGCTACAACAAAACAAATTAACAAAGTTTGACAAGTATTTTACGCAAGGGTAATCCGAAAAGCTTTTTTAATGACATTTAAAACGGTAAAAATAGTCAAATAATATGATTGACCTCATTCAAATAATACTATTCATTGCCCCAAATTGTACATATGAGGAAAGGTTCAGAAAAATGGAAAGTCTTATTCATAAAACTGATTCGGCATATTCTTATCCCCTTCTGATAAAAAATCTGCTTTTTCAGCCGATAGCCTACAATCCGGATCAGGAAATAGTCTACAAAGACGTCTGCCGTATAAAATACAGTACTCTTCGCGAGAGAATAGCTAAACTATCGGGAGCTCTTACTGATCTTGGAATAAAACGCGGCGACACCGTCGCATTCATGGATTTTGACAGCCACCGTTATCTCGAGGCATTTTATGCGGTACCGATGATGGGCGCCGTTCTGCATACGATAAACGTGCGCCTGTCCGCAGAACAGATGATCTACACAATAAACCACGCCGAGGATGATGTCATTTTCATCAATGCCGATCTCATTCCGCTTCTCGAACAGATCCGCGGAAAACTCGATACGGTAAAAAAAATTATTTTAATGAGCGACATTGAATACAAGGGAACTTCACACATACAGTTTGACGGCGAATACGAAGATCTGCTTTCACGTGCCGAACCCGTAAAAGATTATCCCGTCTTCGATGAAAACACCCGTGCGACTACATTTTATACAACCGGAACAACAGGACTCCCCAAGGGAGTTTATTTCAGCCACCGTCAGCTTGTCCTTCATTCTCTGGCAACTCTCGCAACACTTGCAACGGCACCGCATGCCAGCTTCAACCGCGAGGATGTTTATATGCCGATAACACCGATGTTTCATGTACACGCATGGGGCATTCCCTATATCGCAACGATGCTCGGAGTCAAACAGGTCTATCCGGGAAGATATTCGGCGGATATTCTGATAAAACTTATGTCGGAAGAAAAAGTCACATTTTCGCATTGTGTTCCGACGATTCTTCACATGCTTCTAAAAGACAAGGACGCTGGCAAAGTTAACTTCAAAGGATGGAAAGCTCTGATCGGAGGAGCGGCACTTCCGCGCGCGCTATGCCTCGAAGCGATGAGTCTCGGCATAGATATCGTAGCAGGATACGGAATGAGCGAAACATGTCCTATTCTTTCACTGTCGCATCTGACTCCGGAAGAACTACTTCTGAGTGACGAGAAACAGGCTGAAATACGCTGCAGAACAGGTGTCCCTATCGCTCTTGCGGAAATTAAAGTGGTGGATGATAACAGCAATGAAGTTAAGCCGGATGACAAATCTCCGGGAGAGATCACAGTCAGATCACCGTGGCTGACTCAGGGTTATCTCAAAGACACTGCAAACAGTGAAAAGCTCTGGCATGGTGGATGGCTTCATACGAACGATGTAGCCTGCACAAATACCAAGTCAAGCCTGCGCATAGTGGACAGACTCAAGGACGTAATCAAAATCGGCGGGGAATGGGTTTCATCGCTTGAAATGGAAGATATCGTCATGCATCATCCGGCAGTCAGCGAAGCCGCTCTAATCGGCCAGACTGATCCGCGCTGGGGAGAAATTCCGCTTGCCTTAGTCGTTTTGAAGCCGAATGCTCAGGTAACAGAAAAAGAAATATATAATTTCGTAAAAGGATACATCGATAAGGGCGTTTTAACAAAAGAAGCAGTTCTTTTAAAAGTTAAGTTTATCGATTCAATCGACAAAACAAGCGTCGGAAAAATAAACAAACTGGCTCTGAGAGAAAAATATTCCGCATAAACAAAAAAAGGCGGGTTGCCCCGCCTTTTTTAAATGCTGAAACTGTTATTATTTTTGAAGGAGAATGCTCTTAATATCGTCTTTTTCAAGACTGCGCATTATTCTTTCTGCTTCATTTTTGCTTCTGACATTTATCATTTTGACTTTATAAAGATCACCGTCTTCAGTAATCACAACCTTTCCGCCGACTGATGATTCAATTCTATGCTTTATTTTTTCAGCGTTTTTCATGGAATAAAAAGCGCCTGCCTGAATCTCGAAATTTCCGGAAACAATTCTTTCTTCAGGAAAATCGGCATTTACGTCAGAATCATCTTCTTCAATCAGATATTCCTCTTCACCTGAGACTGCCTTAACCTGAGTTGAATTCTTTTCAGTTTTGCCGTTACCAAGTTTTATAATCGAAACACCGACCATCTCTTCTCCCTTGGCGAGAATGCCGAGCTCACGGCCTGCGGCATATGACAGATCGATTATTCTGTTCTTTTTATATGGGCCTCTGTCATTGATGACAACATTAACAGATTTACCGCTCGAAAGGTTTGTAACCTTGAGAACCGTTCCGAAAGGAAGAGTTTTGTGCGCAGCAGTCATATCATACATGTCAAATTTTCCGCCGCTTGCAGTTTTCCTGCCGTGAAACTCACGCCCGTACCATGAAGCATAACCTTTCTGGTCGAATTCAGTTGCAACTTCTTCATTGTCGCTTTCGCGCAGGGAATAATCCTTTTCGCGCATTTTCACACTTGCCGAATCATCAGAGAATTTTCTTTCCTTGGTGTAATCAGAATCCTGACTCTCGTCTTCTTCAAAAATTATTTCGTCATCTGAAAACTCCTTAGTTTTCTCCTTTGATGACGGTTTAGAATCAAAAAGTCCGCTGCCTCTTGTTTTCGCGTATGCGCCGGATGTGAAAAAAACAACCGCCACAGCAATAAAAACTGAAACGCTTACAAGCCTACTGAATATAGACATAAAATACCTCTTCTAACATTCTCTGTTATATTTTCGGAAGCTTACCCGAAAGACTTAAATAACTTCCCGAAAAGATTCTTGACTGAAAGCGTCTTGGAAAAATAATCCTGCTAAAGAGGCAAAAATGAGCATTGTATCGAGCAGACCTACAATTACAAGAAACGAACTTGAAAACGTACTTGATTCGCTTATAAAGGAAGAACTTACAGGCGGCAACAGCGTCAAAACATTTGAATCTTCGCTTTCCGAACTTCTGCAGATAAAACTCTCTCTCGCGGTAAATTCGCTTACTTCGGCTTATCTTCTCATATTCAAAGCGCTCGACATTCAGCCAGGTGATGAAATTATTCTGCCTTCATATTTTTCATCCGCTCCTCTCGGAGCCATGACGCTTCTCGGTGCAAAAGCAGTTCCGGCCGATATTGAAGAATCGCATTTTTCGCCGTCGGCGGAAACAGTCAAAAGCCTCATCAATGAAAAGACCAAGGCTGTCATAATCGGACACACTTTTGGCATCGACGCACAGATTTCAAGATTTTCTGACTGCGGAATACCTGTCATAGAAGACGTATCCCACGCACTCGGGCTTGAATTCGAAGAAAAAATTCCCGGCAGTGAAGGTTCTTTCGCAGTCGCAGGTTTCACTCCGACAGACATAATCACAACCGGAAACGGTGCTGCCGTATTTACAAAAAACACACGCCATTTTTCACTCATGCGGTCTCTCCGCGGCGGAGATGATGAAGCCGTTTCACTTGACTGCACGATGACGGAGTTTCAGGCGGCGATGGGACTTTCACAGCTCACACGCCTTCAGGACTTTTTACGCATCAGAAGAGAAATAGCCCAGGTATATTATGACAGACTGCGACTTACTCCGCACAAGTCGGTATTTCCTTTCAATCCGAACTCATCATATCAGTCATTTCCTGTTATATTTGACGCATCGGAAGACAAAGTTCTAAAATACTGGAAAACAAATTCGATTCAGCTTTATAAGCCGTTTCCGAAAACGATTCACGAACATCTCGGACTGAAATCGATGGATTATCCGCAGAGCGACAGATATTCGAAAAAACTTTATTCTCTGCCGATATATCCGACACTGACGCGCAAGGAAATAGAAAAGATCAGCCGAACGCTTGCAAAATTCATTTAAACGGAGGCGGCCATGTACAGAGTATCGGTCGAAGACAAAATATCATCGGCGCACCAGCTTAGAGGCTACAAGGGAAAGTGCGAGAAACTTCACGGCCACAACTGGAAAATAATTCTTACCGTAAAAGGCGAGAAACTTGATTCAGCAGGAATGCTTATAGATTTCCACGAGCTCAGAGAAATTCTTTCAAACGTTCTTTCGGAAATCGACCATACTAATATAAACGAAGTACTGTATTTTCTGCATATCAATCCGACAAGCGAAAACATCGCCTACTATATATTTCACAGAACGCGGGCGATGCTCGACATGAAAAATTTAACCGATATAAGTGTGGATAAAGTCTGCGTATATGAAACCGACAAGGCAATGGCGGAATATTCGGAATAAAAAAAGCGCCCTTCGGCGCTTATTTGCTTTTTGATCTGTTTTCAAGAACTTCTTTGATTTTATTTTTAAGCTCATCTAAATTCGATGATTTGGTAACATAGGCATCCGCTGTCCATGTCATAAAATTACTTTTGTAATTTGAATAAGCGGTATAAATGATAATAGGAATTTTTTTGTCACGTGAAAGAATTTTCCCAAGAGCTTCGATTCCGTCCATCTCCGGCATTCTTATATCAAGAATTACAAGATCGTACTTATTGGTCTTTACCAATTCGACGGCATCTTTTCCGTTCGCAGCCTGATCAACATCATAGCCTTCGTCCTTCAGCTCAAGTGCATAGAGCTCTCTCTGATACTGTTCGTCTTCAACAACCAAAATCTTTGTCATAGCGTTCTCCCCTCAAACATTAATACATTTTAAGCGATATAATTCAAGAAAATTTCATTAATCATGTTACAGGAAACTCAACAATAAATTCAGCACCGCCGTACTCTTTATTACGGGCAAGAATTTCTCCTCCATGATCGGTAATAATCTTCTTGCAGACTGCAAGACCGAGACCGACACCGTTTGTCTTTGTAGTAAAAAACGGTTCAAAAAGTTTTGGAATATTTTCAGGTGAAATTCCCTTACCTGTGTCTTTAACCGCAAAATATACTTTTGAATCCTTGAGACCGGTTTCAATCTGAACAAGGCCGTTTTCACCCGATGCATCCATCGCATTTTGAATGAGATTGAGCATAACCTGCTTGAGCTGGTTGAAATCGGATTTCACAAGAGGAAGATCTGCCGCCAGTCGTATGTCTGCCGTAATTTTTCTTTCCTGAAAAAGATTCTTGAGAAGATTGTATGTGTCTTCCGCGACATCATTGATAGAATGATATTCTTTTATATAAGTGTCGAGACGGGTGAAATCCATGACATTAGATAAAATCTTTTCAAGACGTTCAACCTCAAGCTTTATGACGTCTGCACCGTGCTTGATAGAATCAATATTCTTCTGCCCTTTCGCAATTGTCTGAAGGATGCGTTTTGCATAAAGCCCCATTGTAGCAAGAGGATTACGTATCTCATGAGCTATATGCGCCGCAATGCGTCCGACTGCCGCCATCTTTTCTGATTCGACAATGGCACTCTGGCGCGATTTAATTTTTTCCATCTGTTCTTTGAGAGAAGAAAGATGCGTGAACGATTCCATAGAAAAAGCAGCCTGCATGGCAAATATAGAAAGCAGTTCAATATTCTCGCGCGAAATCGGAGTATTGTTGAAACGGTTATCGGCAACAATTACACCCAAAGCTTTGTTTCCGGCAACAAGCGGAACAGCGACGAATTCACGCACATCAATAAACTTTCTGAATTCTGCATCAACTTCCGGATCATTCCATGAATCATATACATGTTTCGGATGAAGCTCTGTCATGCATTTTACAAGAATATTCCCGGAAGAAACAGGAAAACGCGACGATACAACATCCGAATAAAATCTTCCGCCCCTTATTCCGCTGGTTACCTTATATGAAGAAACCCTTGTGACCATGTCGACGTTTTCATTCTGGACGGCTCCCCATATCTGAATTGCTTCTTCAAACGAATCCGGGCCGACAGCCATTTTGCCGGAAATTTCTCCAAGCTCTTCATTGTAGGTAAATAGCATCGCTCTGTTGAAGCCCAATCCGCTTCCGCTTGTAACGGCAGTCAGAATTGAAAAAAGAATTCTGTCTATTTCTTCATCACGCTGAATCGATTCGGTAATCTGGTTGATAAGGGAAATCTGGTATTCTTTGCGGATTCTGTCAGTTATGTTTTCCATAACCATGACTATCTGGGATTCGCCCTGCACTACAACACGTGAAATTTTGATATCAAAAACCCTCGAACGGCAGTTTGCAAATAAGGTGATCTTCTGAAGAATAATTTCACTGCCTGATTTCTTTACTGATTCAATTGAATTCCACAATACATCATTCTGACCAAGAAAAACTTCTTTGATTTTCCTGCCGCTCAAAGCCTGCTGGCTGAACTCGAATTCTGAACAGAATGTTTTGTTAACAAAAAGAACTTCATACTGCGCATTGACTACAAGAAAGTAGGAGTTTGAAGAATAAATGATATTATTATAGACTTCGCGGTATTTGTCGATTTCGTCCTTCTGCGAATTTGTCATCTTGAGAAGATGTTTCCCGAGATCGACTATTTCATCATGGATGTCGGAAAGATATCCGCCGCCGAAAAATTCCATATCCGGAAGTACAAACTTTCCCTGCTTTAAGTTCTGGATGTTTTTTGAGAGATTATGAACTCTCCGCACGAAAAAATAATAAAATCCCGAGAAATGAAGAAACAATTTTATCACGGCGCATATTATAAGTCCAAGAATAAATTCAAAATCATTCAGCGGAATGTTTTTTTTGTATGAAAGATACAGCATGTACAGAAACACAATATCCGGCAGATAAAATGCAACTTGGACAAACATTGTGCGTTTTTTCATAAGATCCTCGGAAAACTTTATTTGTCGAAGGGATATTTTTCCTGCCAGGCACTGAAGCCGCCGGAAACATTATAAACTTTTTTAAATCCGAATGAGTTAATTCTTTGCGAGGCCCTCGCGCTTCTGACGCCGCTTCTGCAATAGACTACATAAACCGCGTTCTTATCAAGCTTTTGAATCATTTCGTCAAAAGTATCAGAGTTGACGTCAACAAGAAGAGCTCCGGGAATATGGCCCGCATCGTATTCCTGTGCGGTGCGCACGTCTATAAATACGGCACTTTTAGCTTTAAATATTTCATAGGCTTCGTCGATACTAATCGTTTTATACGATGTCGACGAAAAACATCCAAGCGGAAGCAGTAATATAATTAGTAATTTTTTCATGCACTTATGATAATCCATCTGCATCAATCAATCAAGAAAAAAAAAGAAATATTTATTGAAAAACCCGTATTGTTTTTTTATTTTTTTCCGCTAAATGCTAATTCTTTTTTCATATCTGCCGATAATCGCATGAGATCACTGCCCACCGCCAATTTGCCGAAAAGAGGCGCATATGAATAAGGATATTATTTTCAACAACCAGAGCATTAACATCGAACTCGCAAGCGGATGCTGTAAGGGAAGATGCCGTTTCTGCACGGACTGCGGTAAAAATTTCAGAGTATTCAGCCTCGCGGAAATTAAAGAAAATATCGATTCAATCAATACCGAAAGCTTCATCTCGCAGGCAGTATTTTCGTGTGAAGATTCGATTGCATTTCCTACAAATTTCATCATCGAAGTGATGAATTACGTGAAAGAAAAAAAACCTCATATTAAGGAATTCTCTATCTGCGCAAAGACTCAGGCAATACTCATGAAACCGGCTGAAGAGCTCATGCTTCTCCGCGAAAACGGACTCAGCAAAATTTATCACAAGATAATTTCAGGCGATCAGTCAGTACTTGACGAGAACCTCGCCGATGAAAATCTTGATGAACAGATCGAAGCGGCCGAAGCCGTAAAAAAAGCCGGAATTGAACTTTCACAGATCATATACACCGGACTCGCAAAGAAACACATGAACACTCATGTTTTATCTGCAATTCTTACCGCAAAACATCTAAATGCGATGCAGCCCGACGAAGTAATCAGCGCAGCTTACGGAACAAATCCTCTCGATTCTCTTGAAGAGATTCAGGCAGTTACGGAATCTCTCAATCTCGAAAACGGATATTTTTCAAGCGGCGAATTCAGGTTTAAGTTTCCTGAGCAGAAAAATTACTTCTCAGCATTTTTATTCGAAACAATGCACGGCAGCGGAGTCTACATCAATCAATTTCAGGGAGTTTCAAATGACTAAGGCAATAAGATATATACTTTCAAAAATCAACAAAGTGCCGAACGGCGAAACCGAGAAACTTCTTCTTGAGGCTTCAGAGATGTTCAACCTGAACAGCGTCCAGAGAGAATACATTTTCAGACGATTTATCGGACACTGACATTCAACTTAAATTAAATTTTAATTTGATCCTTCAGCAATTTATGCTATATTTATCGAACAGGTATTTCTGCTTGTTGAAGGAGGAATTATGACAAACAATTTTTTTGATGCTGTAAAAAACAGAAGAACATATTACAATATAAGCTCAGATTCAACAGTATCTGATGAACGAATTCGTGAAATTGTTGAATATGCCGTAAAACATTCACCGTCGGCGTTCAATTCGCAAAGCGGAAGAACGGTTCTGCTTCTCGGCAAGCACCACGAAAAACTATGGAACATGACTGAAGACGTTCTGCGCGGCTTCGTTCCGGCTGACCAGTTTCAGCCGACAGCTGATAAAATGCAGAGTTTCAGAGCCGGACACGGAACCATTTTATTCTTTGAAGATCAGAATATCGTAAAATCACTGCAGGAACAGTTTCCGCTTTACGCGGCAAATTTTCCTGTGTGGTCAAATCAGTCTTCTGCAATGCTGCAGTTTGTCGTCTGGACAGGACTCGAAACCGAAGGTCTCGGCGCGTCG
>DAOMHE010000015.1:0-21438 GCA_035430785.1 Spirochaetota bacterium
AGTTGTTTCTAATATTTCTCTATTAATCCCTTCTGGTATATTTTCTTCAAACACCTTATCAAGAATTTCTATTTTAGAAATTCTATTAATAACAAAAGAACGAATCACATCATACTTAATTCGTTTTCCTACAAGATATAATCCATTATCGCGTATAGTCATAAAATATGGATTAAGCTCAAATGAATTATCTTTATTTTCCGCATTCGTATAATCGATCTTAATACATTTCTTCATCTTAATTGCAAAATATATTCTCGCAAGTATCCAAAGTGTTTCCTTCGGTTTCTTAACCATTAAAACTCTCAAAAGTTGTTCTTTCTGCAAATCATGAACAACAAAAGAAGAATATGCGTTTAACAGCTTAAATAATGTTTCTTCATCAATATCTTCTGCAATTGAAAGTTTTCTGCCTCCTTGCGTGTGATCAATTTCTATATCTAGTTCCTTTTCAAGTTTTTTATAGATATAATCTCGAACAACTTTGTCAGAAACAATTTCGTTCTCATTTTCATCAAATGAAAGATAATCAGCGATTATACCGGCATTCCAGTCCTGCGGATCATTGTCATTTTGGAGCAATGCTATAATGTGGAGATATCTTTTAATAACATTTAACTGTGTTTTCGGATTCGGTATCGGTAGTGCACTTTCATTATTTTTCATGAATGATAATTATTTATAATTAAAAACTCCGTCAATCATTTTAAAAAGGTAAACCTTTGAGGTGTATATTATTTAACAGGATAGCGGTAGTGTTTCATATTAACAAATGGAGGTTTTTCAAATGAAAAAGATTAAAAGGGCTTTATCGCTTGGGGTTATTTCAATTATATTTTCCAGTTATATTTCTGCTCAAACAAGTAATATAAACATGGAATTGATTGAAGCATCAATTGCAGGAAATTTTCAAAATGTCAGATCATTAATAGCGGATGGAGCAAATGTAAATTCGCTGCTAGTTATCGATGACGGAACACAAAGAACCGCATTAATGGCAGCATCAGATGGAGGATTTTTTGATATTGCAGTGTATTTAATTTCAAAAGGTGCATTAATAAATACGAGAACAAAAGGCGGAACAACTGCTTTAATGTTTGCTTCTCGTAATGGCAATATTGATCTTGTTAGATATCTTATACAAAAAGGTGCCGACATTAATGCCAAACAGAATGAAGGTGCAACAGCTTTATTACTAGCTTCATTTAGCGGCAATCTTGATGTTGTTAAATTACTAATTACAAAGGGAGCTAAGGTGAATGAAAAAGATAATGATGGCAACACGGCATTAATGAAAGCAGCATATTTTGACTATTTTGAAATTGTTCAAGCTCTTGTCTCATCAGGCTCTAATGTTAATCTAAAAAATAATGCAGGATATTCAGCTCTGGATGTAGCTATTTTAAAAGGTCATATTGATATTGTAAAATATCTTAAATCTAAAGGGGCAAAGTAAAGAAAATATACTTATTTCCCCATTTCAATTTTTACTTGTTTTCAATGATCTTCTATAACGGCAATCGGCGCCTTTCGGCGCCGATTATTTCACTGCTTCTTCATGTCGAGCTTCATTATCTGATCTTCATATTTCTCTACGTTTATCAAAAGCGTCTCGTTTGTCGGGATCGTTCCGACTGCGGACTCATTCTCACATTCACCACAGGCTTGATGCCTTCATAATTACTGCTTATCAATCCCAGCGTCATTTCCATATACTTCAGGTATATTCCCTTCATTTGCTTTCACTTTCCAGCTTTTTTCTTATCTAGCGTCAGCCATGTATTATAATCTTATTTTTAACTTTTTACCATATTTTTTCTCCCAAGTAATATAAAAGAGAAATCGGAATAAAAAATCACCATATCCATCAAAAATAAAAACTGAAAGAATTCCTAAGAGATAACAAGTTATGATTCCTCTGGTCATATATTGATTATTCATATCTCCAACAAATAGAGATATAATCATAATAATAACAAGTAAGACTGGGGAAGAAAATCTTTGAAAACTAAAAAATCTATTTTCGCCTTTATATTCTTTTAAATTATGATAAAACCACATCCCTCTAAATTTTACTGTTGCTTTTTTGTGATCAAAATATTTCTTTTTAAGAAAAAACTTAAAATACTTTTTAAATTTCTCTTTCTGATTTCTATAGCCCATAATAATACTGATAGTACATGACAGAACATACACAGCTATTATAAGAAAAAAGAATTCATTTTTCTTAATAACCGAAACAAACACATAAACATTCGAAAAAAGCATACATGTTACATATATAAATGTTCCAAACAAATCAATAACGGCTCTCGAACTAAAAATTGAAAACAAGTATAACACAATAAAAATAGGATATATTTTTGCAAATTTCACTAATTGATATACAATGTCACCTTCTAAAAATCCAAGAATAATAAATGCAGGTATGCTAAATAGCACAATTGGAAATATCGAATACCATTGTGGTGTAACATATTTCTTCATTCTATTCTCCGACATTTTTTTCTTTTAAAATAGAACCGGATAATTTTCCTAAAGTTATGCCGGAACCCATTTCTGCCTTCAGATACGCAATTGCATCAACAAGAGAAATCAGCCTTGACCACTCTTTACGAATACTACTATCTCTCATCCCAATTCTCTAATAATTCCTCAACAAGCTTTTGCAATAAAGGTTCGCTTGAAGTGCGGTACTTTTCTATAACCGTTTTAGCTTCAGTGCCCTTAATCATTCCCAGCGCTCTGATATAAATAATTTTATTATAGTCATTCGTCTGTCTTTCCAGTTCATTTATTATTAAAGAAACTGAGTCTTTGTCTTTAAGTCTCCCCAGACCCATAGCTGCGTCATGCCTGATTGACCAGTTATCTTCTGATGTCTCAACTAAATATTTTCTGAATACCGACTTGTGTTTTGTCTGCGGATAAAAGGCCAGATATTCTACACAGCTTCTTTCCCAATCAGAACTTAAATTATCCCCGGCTAAAATATTCTCATATTCATTCTGAAGATTTGAAATATTGTTTTGAATTATCAATTTTGTCAAAGCTACGGTTCTATACTCCGGGCTTTTCAACAAAACAGGAAGTTCTTTAATGAGTTCTTTAGACCTACAGTCTTTTAACGACGAACCCGCCCAATATCTGACAGAATCATAAGGATGCCTCAATAATTGAAATAAAACAGCTTCAGTATTATAGTATTTTTCACCGTAAAGCAGTCTCGCGATACTTGATAAAACTTCAACATTTTTAATATCCGGAATTGTCTTAAGCAATTCCTGCCTCATTTCTTTTGAAAACAATATATCTTCATCTTCCATGCGTGAATAATGATTTTCGGGAACTCTGTTCTTTGCTATTAACTGTAGCCATTGCCTTGCAAATTTTATATTTTTAGATTGAACCAGAATATTCAGCATACTATCTGAAACAATCCCCTTTTCTGGAATGATTTGCAAAACATAATCCTGATCTTCTTCTGTCGGGCTGTCTGCCAGAGCTTCGAGACATATATCATGTGTATATTTATTATTTAGAAACGGTTTCAACACAGAAAGCAAGTTTCCGGCTCTCATTGTTTTTAATGCATTAATAGCATATCCTTTTATCTCTATTGGCCACTTGCGGACTGCATCTTTTAATACATTGACAGTGATATCATCAGCTTCAGAAAATCCCAAAACAGTTGCCGCAAGCACTCTTGCCATATTATTATCTGATGATATTTTTTTTAAAGCCGTACTTTTTATTAATGAATAATCCAGGCGCAAATACATCGGAATCAGATGTGCGTCACCGAAATTATCATTTTCAATCACAAAATCAAACAATTCATCGGTATGCGTATCTTTTAAGTATAACAGTGCCATCCCTGCCCACAACTTACAACCTTGCAGTTTTTCAGTCTTGATACGCTCCAGAAGGATATTATTAAACGAAAGATCATTTGCAGAAGAAACAATCAGGTAAGAAAGCAGTCTTTGATAAGGATTGTCAGACTTAATCAGTTTTTCTATATTGCTTTTATATAAATCGGTTTTAGCGAATTCCGACAATGGATGAACCGGAACTTCTTCGCCTTTAAGATTATTCATCAAAGTATTAGCATCATCATGCGGAACAAGTATTGATGAATAATTTCTAAACATTTGATCGAGCTGATCTTCATCAAAATCTTTACTTAAAGCAGATTTAAAATCATTAATAAAATTCTTATTTACGTTTGAGAATACTGAATCGAATATAATAATGAGAGATAAAATGAAAAGACTTTTAAGAATTTTTTTCATCACAATGATCCTTTATATAATTATCCATAAGAGCAGAAACAATCAACATTTAAGAGCAAATGCTATTCAGCATTAGTTACTCCGCAGAACTTCGAGCGTCAACTGGAAAAAAGATACAGCATTTCAACGCAATCAATTACCAGTATTTAATCATAAGATTTTCCGAATATTCAGTATTTATGACCTATAAAATGATTGAAATTTTCTTTTATATATTCTATTTTATAATAATCTTTTTTCAATAGAGGTAAATATGAGCAATTTTAAATCGTTTGTTATGCTGGCAATTCTTTCTGTTTTCTCCGGTTCAATTTTTTCGCAGGATATGCCGGAAATTGATCCTGAAACTGCTGAAATTATGAAAAAGTATCAGAACCAGAGCGAAAATATGCCGGCGGAAGTTAAGGCTCTCATTCCGGCTTCTGTTAAAATAACAGACCAGAATTTTACAGTCGAAGCTACAACAAACATGCTGCTCACCTCATCAATCAGAGCCAACAACTGGGAAAACGGATCAAAAGTTCAGCTTGAATACGACATCATCATCAATGTTTTTAATGTCAAAAATTCACTCGGAAAATCAACTGCGGACTCCTCTCTCGGAGCTATGAGAAAAGAAATGCTTAAAAACTGGACAGAAAGCCATCCAGTCGAAAAAGACGGCATCACAATCAGAAATCCTTATGAAAAAACAGCTGTATCAAAAGGTTATTATCTTATTCAGAAAATTTTCACTCCCAAACATGTTGACGGAGAAGGAACTGTGCCCGAAACAACCGAGTATGCAGGGTTTCTTTATCTCGAAATTGATAACGGCATTTTAACCGCTTCAACCAACGAAAGCACAGACAAAAAGGCAATTGAATCAATGCTCAAGCACACCGCTTCTCTAGCCGCAAAAATCAAATGGAACAGCTATTTCAAATAAGTTCGCATAGTACATATTTATATTGACCTGTTCTGCTTAACGATATCACGTCAGTCACATGCGTTTTTATTATACGCATGTGATTTTTTATTCCTTAACGGAGAATTATATGAGCACACAAAACATATTTTACGAAACGATTAATTGGGACAATATTCCCAAAGAAGAACATAAGGGCGAACAGGGAACTTCTTTCTGGCAGATAAAACAATATCAGGGACTAAGGATTCGAATCGTGGAATACACTCCCGGTTATATAGCAGACCACTGGTGTACTAAAGGGCATATCGTTCATTGCCTGGAAGGTGAGTTCATAAGCGAATTAGAAAATGGTGAATCATCTGTTCTTTCCAAAGGAATGACATATACTGTCTCTGACGATTTAAGCTCACATAGATCCAGAACCGAATCCGGAGTAAAGCTCATGATTATTGACGGTGACTTCCTGAAAAGTAATCAAGTTTAATTTTATTTTTCTTTGGCTTACTTTCTTTTTAAAAAAAAGAAAGTAAGCCAATCCGAATATGTCTTGACTAATCGTTAAAATAGAATTTCATCTTTCAAACAGGTAAATCACTACCTGTTATTTTAATCGGTATATTTGCAATACATAGCTATCAGCATTAGAATTTTAACAATTTCAAGTGAGGTAAAATGAATTTCATCAGGCGGAACTGGCGTCTTTTAATGATTGCCGCATTTTTCACTCTTATTGCAGCAGACCTTCTTGCACGCGCCGGAGGCGCCGGAGGAGATTCAGGATCATCTTCTTCAGGCGGAGGAGACGGCGGAGATATAGTAATAATCGTCTATCTTCTAATCAGGCTTTTCGTATGGATATTCGTGACACTTCCTTTTCCGATAAATATCATTGTTATCGGAGCGATTATCGGTGTCATCGTTCTTGTTCTCCGCTCCATTGCAAAAGCAAAAAAAGAATCATCCGTTTTCAATACAATTTCCACAGGCGACAGCACGGGAAGCATGAAAGGATATTCTGATTTCATAAAACGCAATCCCGACTTTAACAAAGACGAATTTATTCTCAAAGTTAAATCTGCATTCACTAAAATTCAAACTGCATGGACAGAACAGAATCTGGGCGACGTTCGAAGATTCATTTCTGACGGGGTATATCAGAGATTCAACACCCAGTTCAAAATGATGCAGCTTCTTCAGCAGAAAAACGTTCTTTCGAATATCAATATTCATAACGTTTTCATCAATTCGGCTGAATCGGACGGAGACTTCGACATCATCCATGTCGGAATTCACGCATCGATGCACGACAAATTCGAATGCGCACTCGACCATTCACTCGACAGCAGTTCCAACAGCGACTTCGTAGAATTCTGGTCATTCATCAAAAAACGTTCTTCTCAGAAGAAAGATCTTTATACGACTGCAAACTGCCCTTCATGCGGCGCACCGCAGAAAGCTCTCAACGAAGTCTGCAAATGCGAATATTGCGGAACCTTTATGAATTCGGGAGAATACGACTGGGTTCTTTCAGAAATTACACAGGCGGATGATTTTGCGGCAAGTTCTCCGAAAGTTGAAAAAGCACGCAACCTCGGATCCAAGGTGAGAGAACTCATCGGTGGAAACAAAGATTTCTCGGTTCAGCTTGTAGAAGACAAAGTTTCAAACGGATATCTTCAGATTCTGACTTCTCAAACCGTAAAAGATCCGGCTATCATGAGAAGATTCGTCTCTGACAGCCTTTTCGAAAAGCTTTCACAGAACGCAAAAAGCAATCAGTTTGTTTACAACCGTCTTTATCTCAACTATGTGACGCTTATCGGAATAAAAACAGATGAAACGAAAAACCGTCTTGCAGTCGCAGTAAAATCGACATTCCAGCGAGTTAAAGCAGGATCAAAATCATTTGAATACATCGACCAGGCTCCGGCTTCAAAAACCGAAGTTGTAATCATTTCAAGAGACAAAGACGCAGCAGCGGCAAAAGGCTCAATCTACGCTCACATCTGCCCGGCATGCGGCGGTTCTTTGAAAGACACAATCGACGTAAAATGCCAGTATTGCGGAAACGTGCTCAACAGCACAAAGAACGAATGGATCATCGAAGACATCATGACCACAGCAGAGTATTCCGCGATGGTTCAGACAGAAAAAACTTCATTCGAACTTTCCGTCAATCCGAAGCATCTTGATGCGCTTTATGATTCGAGAGACTTTGCACTCAACAATCTTATCGTTCTCGCGATGGCAGACGGAGTTTATCAGAAAGAAGAAGAAGAATTCGTAAGAGAAACCGCGAAGAATCTCGGATACAATCTTACTAAAATTTCGGGTCTTCTTGCTCTCGCTCAGACAGGAGCGCTTTCAATTAAAATGCCTGAAGACGAAAAGTCGCGCAGAAAGATTTATTCTCTTATGAAGAAAATCGCTGAAGCCGACGGAAACGTTTCACCACAGGAACAGGCTGTTCTAGATCAGGTTAAACGCGATTATCTTCCCGAAGCTACAGCATAAGTAAAAGCCGCCCGTAGGGGCGGCTTTTTATATTGTATATTACTTATCAGTAATATATTGACTCTAGCGGTAATTTTTTTAGAATTTGTCTGAGGAATTATCATGACAAATAAAGCCGGTATTATCAATCCTGAAAAACTGAAATCATTTTCCGAAAGCTTCTCCGAATCAGGATTAAAGATTGATCTCTTTGATGAATTCTTTAAAATACTTTACATGATTGCCTGCACACAAAAAGGCTCCCCTATGCCGAGAATCAGCGCTTTGTTTGAGAATCATGAACTATTAAGCGCAGTAGAAGCTAAAAAATTTATAGACGCTTACATCTCTTTTCACAATACAATAGTCAAACTTCTCGATAATTTCCCTGAAGTTTTCGAATCAAACCAGAAAACAGATTATTTTAATAATCTTTTCAGCGCATTCAAAGAGATTTCCTCGTCTTCTAATTTCGCGGCAGTAATGAAAGAGGCTTCCTTTTCTTTAATCACGTATATACTTGACATTGCGGGATTAGACATACGGAAAAAGGGCTTTAAAATAGAACACATTGGAAAAGCGGTCAATGAGGATTTTGAAGAAGCTTTTATTCAATTATCACAAATATCAATTTCCATTAATGAAAACAAAGATAATAATGAAGTGCTTATTGATGCATTTACCGGATTGTTATCAGCTGTCTTCTTTTTTAATGAAGACCGTAAGCTCAACTTTAATCCGGATGAGTTTATCGACAGCGAACCGTACCGCAAAAATGAATCAACAGGAAGAAATGATCCATGCCCTTGCGGAAGCGGTAAGAAGTACAAGAAGTGCTGTCTTATCAAAGACGAAAATCCGTTTTATGATTTACTGCCCGTCAATCCCCCTCTTCCAAGACTCACCCGGACGGAAATTGCAGAGTTTTACTCGCTTCTGAATGTCTTTTTTAAGCACGCCAGTGCCGTTAAAAACAATAAAGAATCAGACGTAATAGGTGATTATTTTGTAATCGCTAAAAACGGAAAAGAAGTTCTCAATCCCAACTTCGCACGGAATCCCGATCCAATATCAGATATCTTTTATTTTATAAAAACCGACAGCTCAAAAATCATAAACTCCTGTCTAAAGGAATTCGAAAAATATTCTTTTGAATATAACACTGTCAAATCATGGAAATCCGCACTATGCGGTGATTTTGTCGTACTTGAACACGCACCACAGGGTTGCTCCATTTTCTGGATGACAGACGAACAAAAAACAAAAAACATGTATCTGGTTTACGGTCTTTATGACGACATATCAAATCTTATTGTTCCCATTCCGGCAATCGGCCAGACAATGATTCTTCCTTTCAAAGACCGTGTTGTCTTTTGCGGATTATTTATGCGCCATCCGGTTTCTTTATCTACTAACATTGTAAACATGATGACTGATGATTATATCGCCAAAAGAAAAAAAGACCGAGTCAAAACAACACTAACTACAAAGTAAGTTTACAGATACACCCGAAAATCATTTAGGCGCAGGCGCTTTTACAACAATAATCTCAAGCGCGGATTTAGATTTGTTTGATATGTTCATCTTTGTGTTGAAAGGTATTTTAAGCAGAGTACCGGCTTCATAAAATTTTTCAGACTCATCATTAAGAGCAATCGAAAGACGGCCTCTAATTACAGTCATGTACACTGTTGAATTTGAATAATGCTCAGGAACAAAATCATTCTCAGCAAGAATCATGTGAGCATAATGAACATTCTCATCAAAGACCACCTTCTCAATAGTTTTGTCGTTTCCCTTCGCAAGTGTAAATACTTCTTCTGTCATTTCATCCTCCTCTCTGATTCATGATATACTTACAGGTTATAACAGTTCACAGAAAATGACATTGATTTAAGTCAAAGAAATTTATTAACTAGTATTTTATACCTTATAAGGTATACTTTAAAGATTTTATAATTTATTATACCCTTAATGATATATTTATTGACTTTTTTATTGATTTATACCATATCAGGTATAATATGGAATCATTAAGCAGTTTTGTCAAAATCAAAAGGAAAAAGCTGAAATTAACTCAACCTCAACTTGCCGAAAAAGCCGGTGTAGGATTACGATTTGTCAGAGATCTTGAACAGGGAAAAGAATCACTTCGAACCGATAAAATCAATCAGGTTCTGTGGCTTTTCGGTTACGAACTCGGCCCCGTAAAAAAGGTAAGCATGAATGAATAGAACTGGAAACGTTTTTGTATGCGGAGTTTTTGCAGCTATAATCAACATCTTTCCTAATTTATGTTTTTCATAAAAGCACAAAAATCCTCTGATGAACGAATACTGTCAAAGTCACGATCCGCATCAATCATTGAAGAAGGATATCCTTTCGGGTTGAAACGAACTGCAAGAGCAAGTTCATCAACTGCTTTGCACGAATCCCCTTTCTTGCCCATAAGACATGCCATATTATAATGCGCCGAAGCAAAACTGACGTTGAATTGATCAATCAATTCGCGGTCAAGACTTCCACCCATCACTTCGTCCATCATATCATCGGAAAGTTTATCCATTTCAGAGCGTTCGCCGGTAAACGCTCTCCAATCTATCGAAAACAAATCGGTATATGTTTTCTCAGCACTTTCATTGTCGCTATTCAACATTTGAAACACAGCGATTCTGTTTGTCAGAAACACATAATTCGGATGATTCGGCTTGACCCCGTCGCGCAATCGAGCAAACCATTCAACAGCCTTTGCGTATTGCACTGAAGCGACCCATGAACTCACTACCGACTCAATAAACGGAATGAGCCGGTGAACAGACAAACCGCCGGCCATATGTATAACCGCATCATGAAATCCGCGCGATTGCAGGTGTTTAAATATTTCACCGGTAATCTTCAAATCACTTCCGCCGATATAACAATAAATAAAATCAGGCAAATCGGGAAGACCCGGATGATCAACAAGAGAGTCGAGCAGTTTTTCATGTATCTGAGAAATCGGCCATAATCTCATAATTGTGTTGTTGTATTGTGTCATGTCGTTTTTAAAATGCTTGAGCAGAGCCATGTATTCATCACAATACGAGCCTGCGTTCGGACGCAGATGTTCAATTATAATTTGCGATATCGCTTCGTTGCACGAATCAATAATACGATGAAGATCCTCCCGTGATGATTGTTCGATTTCTTTACGAATATTGTATTCGAGCAGAAGCGGTTCGACAATTTCCAATCCGCCGTTTTTTTCCAGATCAGACAAGATCTCAGGAATAATTTTTTTAACCGGATCATCACAAACCATATTAAAGCGGTCTGCATATTTATGCGGAACAAGAGCTGACATTTTCGAGTATTCCCGATAAGCACTAGAGAAAACAGCATAGGCACGCGGAATATTAATCGTCTCAGGGTTTTCAAGATTAGTTCCGCAAACTAAGCAGAATTCACTGAAATACCTGGAATCATTGCCGCATATTTCTTTCCATCGGTCAAAAAATAAGCGAATAGCTTTCTCTATACCCGAAACATATATCTCATTTGCCGTCTCGAAGACTGCAATCATCGGAAAATCATTTCGCTGATGAGCAAATGCCGACAAACATTCGCCGGCATCTTTCTCTCCGTTGATGATTTTATAAGCTGCGATAACGAGCTTAGCCTGAACAAGAAGCTTAGCCGAGGGATTCGGCACATGTTTTAGAAGTGCAATTATTTTCTGAGCCGTTTCATGAAACGGCTCATCATCGTCTGATGTAGTAATAATGACATTAAGTATTTTCGAAATAAGTTTCACCATGCGCGGACCGGGACCTTTCTCGGCGGCTTCTAAAAGGAGTTCAAAAATAACTTTTTTTTGCGGATGCGAATCGATCTGTTTTCTGAAGAAAACGTCTCCGTAGAGTGCATCATGAATATACGCCTCCCACACGGAAGGATTACGCAAGGAGTCAATATCAGATTCAAACACAGAGATAAACTGTGCGAATTTCTCCTTTGGCACGCGATCTCTCCACTCAGCATACTCTTTTTCTTCAGACATGATCTGATGGAAAACATTCTCCAGCGCAGAAGGAATCTCAATGAGTCCGGCATTGATGAGCATGACTCCGATTGTCGCAGATACGCGTTCGCGATCACATCCGTCTTTGGCACTGTACTTTTCAAAAAGCGAAAGCAGACCAGGTATAACCGACGGTTCTTTAGCTCCAAGTCCCTTGACGCGCGGCATGACAAAATACCAAAGCGGTGTATACATATTAAATTTATCCGGCATCAATGGAAGAAGATCGCTCACTGATTTCGCATAATCCCTCATTATGATCGCAATTCTGCCTTCATCGCCGGTGCCGACTGCCTGAGGCATTTTCTCTTGTAAACGACGGATTTCTGTTTCATACGCAAGTGTTCGATAAATAGCAGAAGAATGAGACATCAGCTCATTAATTTTTTCGTTATATGCGTCATAGACCGTCATCTGCTGTTCCTGAGAAAGAAGTTCATACATGGAAATAGTTTCCTTAACGTACGTCTCAGCTTGTCTAACCGCATTATCCGGATTCTCATCAAGAGAGGGTGATGAAATGCGCATAAACCTTTCCGAGAAATTAGAGGCAAGTGATTTATATTTACTGTCTCTATCTCCCAAGGCGCGGAATATTATAAGGAAATCTGTAATCTGCGCGTATTGAAATGCGGAATAAACTTTACGGAAAAGTTCAGATTGATTATTTTCACCATTTGAAAGCATCTGCCCTGCAAGAAACATTTCACCTATATTCGCTATAACATCAAAAGCATCTTGTTCGTTGATAATGATTTCACACAATTTTGAAAATCCCGGCAGATGCAGACGGTCTTTTTGAAGAAAATTGATATAGAAGCACAGGTGGTCATCAGGATATACAGGCTTTCCGGGTTCGGTTGATTTTTTATATACATCTGCCAGTTGCGTACTCCTGACAAGTTCTTCAGTCATAGCAGGATGAATTTCAAAAAATGAACCATCGGATATATATTTCTCATATTCGCTGCCCGACTTTGTCGACAGAAAAAAACGGAAAGGCAATGCCTTTGGAAATTGCGCGAAGCCTTCGTATCTGATAAACGCCGGAATGAACTCATCGCGGAGAAAACGTGCGATCAAAACCCGATCAATCATATCTGTAATCATTTTGCCATCTAGAATTTCTTTTCCGCACCTGATATCGTATTTTCCGTTCTCGACAGCGAACTTGAAACTCTGCACCTGGTCGTTCGATTCCGGTTCGTAAAAACTATCCATCTGGTATTCGCCAAGCGCCTCATGATTTAGTCCATACTGACGCGATAAAGTATTTGTTTCTAAGTCATAATGAAATGATGTGACAATCGTAGAGTAACCGATAGAGAAAACAAACGCATTGAACGGCTGAAAAAAGTTGTTATTGTCAGATTTTTCATTTCTTGAATTATTGAGCATTTCTACAACAAAATCAAACTGATCCCTCATCTCGAGATTAAATATAAATTGCGAAACAAGTTGCTCGAATTGAACACCTAGAAGTTTTTCGTCATCTTCGCTATGAAGAAAATCCGTCGGTGTAGGTTTGGGCTTCTGATTTTCAGGGTCGTTAAATATTGAAGACAGAAGAGAGAGTGCACCGTCAAAATCACATTTTTCAAACAACGTATTGAATTCATCTTTGAAAGCCATGAAGGCCACCCCTGTTTAAATAGTTTATGTAATTGTGAAGACCAAATATCCGCCTTTTTCTTTTTTCTCTTTCCGTGTAGAATTATTAATAATTATGCCGCCCATGCAATTTCAGGTAATTTTTCGATCAGGAATTGGAATCTGATGAGTTCGTTCTTTCTGTTTCTTAATGTTAATTCAGGAAGGTGATAGTTCTTAGCCGGCAATTCCATATAAGTCTTGCGTTCAGCCGCTTTCATACTGAAACTTAAGACCTTATGATTATTTTCGACTTTTAAGATATATCCATAATAAGCATCCTTGTTCTTGAACAACATGAAGCAATACTTTCTTCCATCTGTTTCCCAGGGATTAGTGTTCATGAATCTCCTGTTGCAGTCTAACTTAGAGATGACGAATATAAATTGTCCTAACAAATGTGATCAGCAATTATTAAGTGAAAATAAAATATCATTTGCCAACTGTCAATCAGTTCTTCCAGCACCCTTATTGAGAGAGCATAAAAAACGCCACTCTTTCACATTGAGCATTTTTCGCATTCTCCCATAAAATACATTACTCTTTCTGATATTTTAAAATTGAGTTTTTTTTCAATTTTCTTTTCAGTATTTGAAAATTCAAGAGCATCGACCGAAAAAAAACAGTGGCACTTTCGGCAATGTAGAAAACATTTTTCCGAATTCTGGGGATAATAATATCTGACAAGACCGCATTCACACGAAACAGTTATAGACGATACGCAGCCTTTCTTTTCAAGATATTCGAGCCCTCTGTAAACTGTTGAAATGTTTCCCATTCCGCCTGACGAATGAATTTCTTTCGCGCTTACCGGAAGAGCTTTCTTTTCTACATATTCAAGAAGCGAATTTCTGATAGACGTATCTCTAACTTTCATTTTCAAAATCCTCCGGATTCAAAATGGATACAAATATTCCTGATCTGGTTTTTCAGCATGTCTTACATCAAGAATTCTTAAAAGAGGAAAATCTCCATCGCTGGAAGTTTCGACTGTAATAATTCCGGTTATTGTCTGCCATGAATTGTTTTCAATTTCATACGCATTATCATAGCGGCATATAAATCCCGAAGGAGCTAGATCTGCTGCACAACAAACCATTACCATTCGGACAACAGCAAGCTCATCCTTTCTTCCCGAGAATTTCTTTTTCATTACCGTTCCGGTATATGTAATTTTTTTATCCAAGTAGAGTTTAGGATTATCATATATATCCTGGGTTACTTTCAAAAAATTATCATCAGTCAGAGCAATAAGCTCTTTATTACGGTATTCAAGCATATCATCATTTTTTCCAAAACCGTATGAAACGGATTTATCTACAATGATTTCTTTGCCTCCGGCAGATTCCGAAAAATCTGCTTTCATGTTTCTCGAAACAAATGCGAGAAAAAGCGGGAAAATCATTAGGGAAATTCTAAGGATAGGTTTTCCATGATGATGTGAAATGCTTTTTTCTTTAAATCTTTTTATTGAGATTATAATTCCGGCTATTGAAGCAGCAGCAAGAATAATAATATACCTGGGATGAATGAACTCCGAAATTTTACCGCTGACGATCAATATTAAGAAAATAATTGAATATAGCGATAATATTGCGCTTTCAATGTAATGAATCAATCTATATTTTCTGTTTATCATTTTTTACCTGAATATTAAATATGAAAAAACTATTGAGAGAATAAATGTTACAACAAAAACCGACACGGTCAACAAAACTACAAATCGTTTTTTAAAGTATGAAGAAAGAACTATTACGTTCTTAATATCAATCATCGGGCCTAAAAGCAAAAATCCTAGGATCGATCCGCTGCTTAAAAAACCTCTGAAACTTGCTGCGATAAACGCATCGGAAGTGGCACACACAGACAATGTAAAAGCTGCCGACATCATCATAAATGTCTGAATGATTACAGCACCTCCGGATTTTGAAAAAGAAAAAGCTTCCTTTGGAAAAAAAGTCTGAAAAACCGATGAAGCAAGTATTCCCCCTATAACAAAAGGAAGAACGTGAATAAGTTCCCTGCCGGCTGAAATAAAAATACTTTCTTTATACGGATGATGCGAACATCCGCATGAACATCCCTCCTCGTGATGAGAATGTTCATTTGCATGAGAATGAATGAGTACTTTTACCGGGTCACGGAATATTCTGCAAAGAATAATAGGAACCAGAATTGAAATTATGATCCCTATAAATATTCTTGATACGATCATTTTAACATCACCGGGAAATGCAAAAAAAGTTGAAAGAATAACAATCGGATTCAAAAGCGGTGCAACAAGATAATAGGTTATTGAAGATGAAAAAGGAACACCGTTTTTAAGCATTCCCGCAAATATCACCGACGAAGAACAATCACAGGATGGAAACAGAACGGAAACGACAAACGGCGCCAGACGGTTCCGTTTAATGAAGTTATCAAACCATTTTCTTTTCGCGTCACCGGAATTTATTCTGGAAATATATGCAGAGATAAAAGCTCCTCCCATAACGAAAGGAAAAGCCTGAATAAAAACAGCCCAAAAATATTTATTTATCGAATAAAGAAAAGACAAATCGTGCTTTACCCGCAAAAAATCTGATGATAATGCCGCTGCGGCAAGAACTATTGATACAAAAACAAGAAATCTTTTAACGACGGAATTTTTCAATACACTCTTAATCATAATTGTCTTGACCTTTTTTAATACTGCGAATCATTTGCATTTAATCGCGATTACTTGTCAAGTAATCATTTTCAGCAATGGAGGCTGTATGAAAAAATTTATTCTCTTGCCGATCGTTTTTGCAATATGCGCTTTTTCAGCATGCAAAAAAAATTCAAATGAAACTGATGTCAAGTTTACTGTCGTAACTTCATTTTATCCCGTTTATATAATCGCAAGAAATGTTGCGGCAGAAGCCAACGGAGTGAAAGTTATAAACATGACCCCGCCTATTACCGGTTGTCTTCATGATTATTCCATTACCGCAGGAGACATGAAGCTCATAGAAAAAGCTGATATTTTTCTTATGAACGGCGCCGGGATGGAAAGTTTTTCGAACGAAATATCTTCAAGGTATCCAAAGCTCAACATCAGAACACTTGACCATGGAGTCGAAATATTCGACGAAAATCCGCATATCTGGCTCAGTCTCGATAACATGGCAAAAATGGTATCAAACTGCGAAGCGGTTCTTTCGGAAGCTGATGCTTCGAACTCAGCACTCTATAAAAAGAATGCAGAAAAATATATCGCTGAGATAAAATCACTTCAGAAAGAAATGCATACGGCTCTGGCAAAATACAAAGGAAAACAAATAGTCACTTTTCATGAAGCTTTTCCTTATTTTGCCAAAGAATTTTCGTTCGAAATAGCATCAGTAATAGAAAGGGAACCTGGGAGCGAACCTTCCGCAAAGGAACTCGCAGAAACCGTTAAAATAATCAAAAAATCCAAAGTAAAATCTATTTTCGCGGAACCTCAGTACCCAAAATCAGCAGCCCAAACAATCGCGAAAGAAACGGGAGTTAATTTATTTGTTCTTGACCCTGCCGTTACAGGACCTGAAGATAATAAAGCGTATATCAATATCATGAAACAAAATCTTTCTGTTTTAAAAAAGGCTTTCGATTGAACAAAGCTCATTGTGCAACATCATGCGGCGGATGCAGTACTGTCATCCGCTCTCTTTCAGTCGAATATTCCGGAAGGAGAGCTCTCTCGGAAATTGACCTTTCCTTCTCATGCGGAGAACTTGCCGCGATAATAGGACCCAACGGCGGCGGAAAAACAAGTATATTGAAATCTATTCTCGGAGAAATTCCGTATTCAGGTAAAATTGATTTCTGTAATATTTCCGGCAAAAAGAAACCGCGCATAGGCTATCTTCCGCAGAAAATTGCCGTTCAGAAAGATTCGCCCGTAAGCGTCTGCGATTTTCTTCTTCTTTCAGAAGCATATCCTTTCACATGGCTTCATGTATCAAAAAAACGCAGAGAAATGAAAATCAAACAGCTCGAAATAGTTTCAGCAGAAAACCTGATAGACCGCCGTATAGGAGAGCTTTCAGGCGGAGAACTGCAGAGGGTTCTTCTCGCGGCTTCAATCAATCCGCCTCCGGACATTCTTCTTCTTGACGAACCCGTCACAGCACTTGATTCAAAAGGAATCGATATTTTTTATGAACTGATCTGTTCTCTTAGAAAAAAATTCCACATGACAATTCTCGTTGTGTCGCATGACATAGGAGCCATTGCAAAACATGCAGATAAAATGTTTCTCATCAATGAGAAAATAATCGCCCAGGGAACACCATCCGAAGTACTTTCAAGCAGTGAGTTCCGCCGGGAAATGGGAGAAGTTTACTTCAAACTTTCGGGCACTAAAACAGATCATCATATTTACGGCGGCTTCTAATGCAGTTTTGGTATACCTTCATCGAAATGCTTCCTTTTGAATGGACGGAATACGGTTTCATGAAGACAGCTCTTCTTGCCGTCATGATAATTTCTCCGGCGATTGCACTTACCGGAACAATGGTAGTCGGAAACCGCATGTCATTTTTTTCTCATGTAATCGGTCATTCAGCCTTAACAGGACTTGCAGTCGGTCTTCTTTTCTCAACTGCGGATCCCCGCCCTGTGATGATTCTCTTTGCTATAATTCTTGCTATTGCAATTAACATCTTTTTATCTCTTACAAAAGCCGACGGCGACACGGTGATGGGAGTTTTCGCTTCCGCGACTACTGCCCTCGGAATAGCTCTTCTCAGCAGAGGGGGCTCTTTTTCAAAATATACCGTTTACTTAATCGGAGATATTTTATCAATTACACCATCCGAAATAGTATACCTTGCAGTCATTCTTGCATCTGTTATTTTCTTCTGGGTTTTCCTTGCAGGAAGAATTTCTCTAATTAGCGTCGAGCCTTCCCTGCTTTACGGAAAAAAAATAAATGGATTCATCGTCAAAACCGCATTTTCAATTCTAGTCGCATTGATAGTTATTCTATCGATAAAATGGGTTGGAATTCTAATCATCAATTCTCTTTTTATTCTCCCGGCCGCAGCAGCGAGAATTCACGCAAAAAATCTAAGGTCATACTTTGCGCTTTCAGCCATAATCGGACTCGTTTCGGGAATCGCCGGACTGATGATATCATATTATTCTGAAAGCTCATGCGGCGCGGCTGTTGTTCTGGTATCGGCAGGCATATACGCGGCGGCAGTGCTGTTAAAACAAATAAGGCGCAGAATCTGATTCCGCGCCCTATATAATTCTTTAAATTGGATCAACTTGATATTAATAAATGCTTCCGGTGACGAAAGCATTTTCACACATCATTATTTTTTCAAAACCGCTGTGGCTGTTTTTCTAATAAACGTTCCGGCAAGCATAACCGAAATCATCACAATAAATATACCGAAAGCTCCCGCCAGTGAAACTGCCCAGAATTTTTCACTTCCGGAAATAGTATAATCAGAAAGCGGAGTAACAAAAAGCGGTTCGCTTTCTTTAAGAATTCCGAGATACCCTGCAGCAGATTCCAGCCCGTCAGGAAACGAACTTGCGAAAGGAGAAATCACAAGCGCCATTATAAACGCCGCGATAACCAAAAAAGACGTATTCCACATACGACCGTTTGATCTCAATTTTATTCCGGCGAAAAGTGCAACGAAAATTGCAGTTGCCGATGCTTCAGCGAGAGCGATCAGCGAATGAGGTTTCATCATTGCATTAAAAATACTGCCTGATGGCGCTGAAGTCGAAATTGATAATTCAAGCGAACATAATGAAGCAGCCGCAATCACAGAAAGAAATGAAACTAAGAAGACTCCGCTTAAACGGCTCAAGGCATTTTCATTTTTACGGAAAAAAGCCGTATAAAGAATTCCGGGTAGACCCGCTCCGACAATGCTCATGTTGACGATATTGGCTCCGAGAACACTAAGACCTCCGTCAGAAAAAATAACAGCCTGTACCGCAACTACAAGTGCCATTGCAAGAATTCCGAAAGGAGTACCGAGCGCGATTGCGGCAAAAGCGGCTCCAAGATAATGTCCCGAAGTTCCGCCGCCGATAGGGAAGTTCAGCATCTGAGCGCCGAAAATAAAGGCAGCTACGGACGCGAAAAAAAGCGATGACGGTTTCTTTTTTGTTTTAAGAGCGGCATAACCCGCAAGTGCGAGACCTGTAACAGCAATACCGGCCGTCACGGGGCAAACAGCTCCGTTCATCATTTGTTCCGGAATGTGCATATCAATCCTCCGATTCTTTTAGTTGTGCCGTAACGGCGTTATATACTTCACGCACGGGAACTCCATGCTTTTTTGCTGCTTCAGCGCATTCATCGTACTCAGGCGAAAATTTCAAAAATTTTCCATTGGAGTATGCATTTTTTACAGATATTTCGCCGTAAGAAGTATTCACTTTAGAAACAGTTCTTTCTAGTTCAGTGCGGTCAACTTCATAACGTCTAGTACCGAAAGTAGTCGTTTCAGAGAAAATTATTTCTTCGAGCGGATTCACTTGTGTATCTTCACACATAACACTTAGAACATGCCCCGGACGTCCCTTCTTCATTATAACCGGAGTAATGAAAACATCAAGCGCGCCATGTTCAAAAAGCCTTGGCACTAGATAAGAAAATATTTCTCCGCTCATGTCATCAATATTCGTTTCAATCATCACTTTTTTTCCGGAGATTTCCGTTTCGCCCATAACTAAACGCAGAACATTCGGAACTTCAAGATTACGTTTCCCGAGTCCGTATCCGGTTGAAGCAATTTTCATTGCCGGAAATGAAGAAAAATCTTCTGCAATACATTTTATAATAGCGGCGCCCGTCGGCGTAGTCATTTCTTTTTTTATGCCGCTTGAATAAACCGGAATTCCCTTTAAAATTTCTGCTGTTGCAGGAGCCGGCACAGGAAAAACACCGTGAGCGCATTCAACAGTTCCTTCTCCAAGATTTAGCGGAGACGATATTATTTTATCGGGCTTCAGCATATTCAGGCATACGGCAGCAGCGACTATATCGACGATAGAATCAATAGCGCCAACCTCGTGAAAATGAACTTCGTCGATGCTTTTCGCGTGAATCTTTGATTCTGCCTCTGCAATTTCACGGAAAATTTTTAAACTGAGCTCTTTGACGAAAGAATCCAATGGAGAAGAATTTATGAGTCCGGAAATGTCCGAAAAATTTCTCGAATGATGATGGTGGTCATGATGCGAATGATGAGAATGTTCTTCTTCTATTATTACGTTAAAATCGGTACCGCTGATTCCGTTCTTCAAAGCCTTTTTTATCTCGATACGATATCCGTGCAGATGAAGCATATCAAGACTGCGCATGAGTTCTTTTTCATCAGCGCCTAAATCCAATAGTGCTCCGACTGTCATGTCTCCGCTGATTCCTGCGAAGCAGTCAAAATACAAAATTTTATTTTTCACAAACTAATCCTTTATCTGTCTGTTTATAAGGGATGCGGCATATCCCGCACCGAATCCATTATCAATATTTACAACCGTAACACCGCTTGCACAGCTGTTGAGCATCGCAAGCAAGGCGGCAATTCCGCCGAAGCTCGCGCCGTATCCCACACTTGTAGGCACAGCAATTACAGGCTTGTCGGTAAGACCTCCGGCAACGCTCGCGAGAGCACCTTCCATTCCGGCAACTGCAATTACAACACCGGCAGAAAGCAGTTTATCGCGGGCAGAAAGCAAACGGTGAATTCCGGCAACTCCGGCGTCATAAACGCGTTCGACTTTGTTCCCTGTTTTTTCGGCAGTGACAGCAGCCTCTTCCGCTACAGGAATATCAGATGTGCCTGCTGAAATTACAAGAACTGTTTTAGTGTTCAGCACAGGAGGTTTGTTTTCAATATAAAAAATTCCGGCAGTTTCATTATATTCAGCAGACTCAAAATGACCAATCAGAAAATCTGCTGTATCCTTTTTCATTCTGCTTGCGAGAATATTGCTTCCGTTTTCATTCATTTTTTCGGCAATTGAAAGAATCTGTTCAGGTGTTTTGCCGG
>DAOMHE010000016.1:0-5264 GCA_035430785.1 Spirochaetota bacterium
GAAAGCAGGTGATAAGACAGTTTACTCGGAGAAAAGTCTGAGCGAATTACAACTCATGCAATCAGATTTATTTTGCTGCTTTTTTCGTTTCGATTAATTGCCCGGTCACATATTTATGAAATTCCTTTTGATAAATATCCAATACTTTGTTCCTTCTCTTTCTGCGAAAGATTTAATTGTATAAAGCTCCTGGGAATTCATTCGAATGTTCATTTTATTTTCTTTTAAAATATATTATATCGGACTTTTCTTAATCGATTTTTGAAAAGCTTTCGACGGATTTTGAAGATTGATTATCAATCTTTTCCGTTGGACTAAAGAGGTTTTTTCTTCTTTATCATATATTTCATGTTATTATTTCTCTAATTAAGGCGAAGGCAGTACTCCACAAAAACAGGCTAATCGTTATTGCGTTTCGTAGTTTTTTAATTTTTCCATTTTTGTATTTTTTTATTTTTTTATAAATAGTATATATTATTATTAGCATACAAACAATTGCTTCAGAAATATTTTTTGATTCTATTATTTTTGAAATAGTAATGCTTTTTTCTTCAAACAAATCATGAATAAAAATAGTCATCATTATTGATGTTACTAGAAAAATAAATAAATATAATGAAGGATCAAGTATTATCTCCTTAACACAAAAATATTTTATAATTTTATTAATTCTTTTGTTGTCAGAAATTTCCATTTCCATCGACTTCTCAATTCCCGATAAATGAATAGTTTTTTTCTTTTTGTATGCAATTACTCTAAAAAATACAAATATAATGAGAATTAAGAAAAATACTACAGATTCGATTTTAATTATTGTATCAAACACATGTTCCTTCATCTATTCGCAGTAATAAATTACAAAATGTCTTATGCGGCTACATACCGTTTGCTGAAGCAAATAAGCCTTCAGAATTAGCACCGGATTTTCAAATAAAATCTGAGCTCAGCATGTAAGCGCTATTATATGCCATGTCGTCTTCTCATTTAAAAAAAACACTTAGAATATTATCTGATTTATCAATAATAATTTTCATGATTTCGTTATATTCATTTTTATCAGTAATGCCATTTTTTCTATATGATTTAATTAAATATGTCTTTCTTTTATTCTTTCTTGCGAATTCTATCTCTTTTGGATCGTCATCTATTAATAAATCACCTTTTACTTTTCTTATATCTTTACATTTGCCTTCATTGTTAATGTCATAGTCTTCTCTGAAAATAAATTTCGAGAAATAGCGATTAAGTTTATGATTATATAATATCGTTTTTGCTCTTTCTTTTGATGAATTTGTCCATAAGATTAAATTTAGATCCATTTTCTTTAGATTAACCAAGAAATCAATTATTCCAGGTCTTAAAGTTGAGCCGACCTCATCTACTAAAGTATTATCCATATCGAAGACAATGTTTTTAAGCATTTATTATAACCTCTGACTCTATTAATTATTTCTTAATAATTAATAGTCTAAAGCGACATACTATATAATGATATAGCCTAAACGAAGTCGGCGAATCCGATTTGTCAAAACCCGAGCACCGCGCAGAGCGTCAACTCCCAGTCAGGCGCCGGCATGCGACTTTTTAGATTCCTTAAAATCAATGTCTATATTCAATGCACTGCATACTTTCAGGAAAGTCATTAAATTACAATTTTCTCCGTTTTCGATTTTAGATAATTGCTGTTGTGTTATTTTTGCAAGTTTAGCTGTATCACTTTGCGACATTCCTTTCTTTTCACGGAAATTATGAATTTGCATTGAAATTTCAAGTAATCGCTTTTCTTCATCAAACTTATCTTTGAATCTTTTATTTGTTAATTTGTCTTTAAGATGTTTTTTAAATGTCTTCATTATATTTCTTCCTCAATTGTTCTTCAGAAAATCGATTTGTAAATTCATCTCTGATTTTCTTAGATTTAATAATTTCTTTGCTAGGAACTTTGTCTGTTGTTTTCACAAAAGAGTTTGTCAAAATGATGAATTCTTTATAGCAAAAGAAATACAGAATCTGTATTTGATTGCCTGAAAGTTTGATCCGTAATTCATGGATTCCATCAATCTACATCATATACGATGTATTGTCAAGTTGTTAATCGAAACTTCCAATCTATGGTTTATATTCATATTTAGCATATTAAAACACGATGTAAATTTGATAAATCTTCATATTGATGTTTTGATTTGCCGCATGCTGACGCCTAACAAAAGCGTCTACATATAGTGCGCCAAGTTTCATTAAGCGCATTTACTAAAATGGTACGAGAAGGCAACTTCCCTTGAAACCGGTTAATTAGGTGAGGAGCGCAGCGTGTAACCGCTGTCAGGTGAATACCATCATTGTACAAAAAATATAAACATATCATATTCTTTCAATTTCCTTTATGATTTCAGTTTCACTAGATGTTCCCTTATTGACCAATATTCGTAGAATGTTTTTGTCGTAAACTGAAATAGAATTCAATTGCTTGGTTTTTATCATTGCGGTTTCATCTTTTGAATAAATAATTGGTTTTAATATCTTAGTACCATCATTTAAATCAATATAGCACACGTTTTCCGATGTCGCACATACAAGATATTTATAATTGTGAAATGGTATGGGAATAATTTTATCATTCTTCAATTTTTGCATTATTTTATCATCATACACTTTCTCGCCTTTTTGATTAATAATAAGTAGTCTATTTGAATAATATACTTCTATATCATCTATATAATTATAAAATAGAATACCAAGATTATCGCTTGAGTTTGTTACGTTAAAACTTCGCTCTTTGCCTGAATAAATAAGTTTCCCTGATTTATTATATATTTTTGATGTTTTAACACAGTTGTCAGTATGCAGTTCGCCACTTACTTCCATAAAATCTAGATATTTATCACCATATATACATACTTCATTATTAGTACTATATCCTAATGCAACTTTCTCTCCATTTTCTTGTGCTTTTCTATCCAGCATTGAGAAAGATGTGTAATTGAATTTCTTTAATATCGTCTTATCTTTAATAATAAATGCTTTCCCAAAGTAATCTGAGTCAATAAATGTTTCATCGCTATATTTGGAGAAATAATGACCAAAGACATAACCTTCAGTGTTTTCCATTTTTACCTTGTACCAAACACCAGTAATATTATTAACGGTATCATTTATTGTTTCAGGACTTATTATATCAATTATTGTGCCAGAATTAATTTGACCCAAAATATCACTCTTAATGGTTGGCAATTTACGAATATTAACCAAGTCAGTAAGACATATGAGCTTTTCTCTTTTAACTTCAGTATTTTGAATAACTTGATTCGAACAATTAAAAGAAATAACTGAAAAAAGGATAAGAAAAACATATTTACTCATTTAAGCCTCCAAAATCAATTAACTGTTGTTATTTCGCACAACCACATATCTTCGACCCTTCTGTCATATATCCTGCCAAACATAGAACACTTCACGACACTCAATCATCACTTAAATCTATATGACAAATAATTTCAAGTCTGTCAAACTCAAAATAAACCATTTGACGCAGAAGAAATTACGCGTTTACTGAGCGAAGCGAACAAAACGCGTAAAGATATTTCAATATGATTGATAGATAATAATCCAAAGTGCTCAAAGTACTTCAGCAAAAGATGAATGAGAGAATAAGCCCTAAACCATTCGGCGAAGCCGAATACCAAATAAGCGGAGCTTTCGCAATCCGCTGAAAGCGGTGCGAAAATCGAAGCGAAAAAAGCCGCGCGGCGACTGAGCGACGTACTTTTCTTTCGCCGGTTTCTTTTGTTACGCAGACAAAAGAAATCGGCAAAACCGGGTAAAGGGTGTGAAACACCCTTTGAAATTATTGCATGATCCATGCAGACAAGGAATTCATAAGGCGAAGCCTTATGTTATACTCCGATTCTCGGAGAAGAACACCTTTTGCGTTTTGCATGACACCATGCGAAAACTGGGTAAAGGGCGTGGAACGCCCTTTGTTTGTATTCCTGACTCTCAGGAAAATCTTACGCCAGAAATATCAATTTCTAAATGCATATCCCGCAGATATCTGAATAATAAACGTATCAATATTTCCTGATTTGGACCCGTTATTATATGTGCGCACAGACGGGCTTGTGCGGCTTATATCATTATCAACAGAAATATTATATCTTGTCCACTCGGCTCCGAGAGAAAGAAAAAATCCTCCGCTGAAATAAAGAACGCCCGCGATTTCAACACCGTAAATTAACGAATTATTTCTCTGACTCGTTTTTGCATCAATTGAATCGAAAAGACCTTTTGCTACAGGAATCGCGTTAAATGTACCTATTGAATAACCGAGAAAAGGCGCAATCGTTACGTCCCACTCGCGCCTCACGGTAACATGATATACCGGAGCAAATGTAATATTCCATGTTTTAAGAAGAAAACCCTGCTCGTTCGGATAGTCCGCGCCGAATGTCGATTTTTGCGCTACCATCGCCCTCGCGAGCTTTCCCTTCACACCAAAATGATCAAGCGGCATATATTCACCGAACATCGAAAAAGCAAATGAATAATGCTGAAGTTCGACCTTCTTTGTAACTTCTGAATCTTCAAAACTATAAGTCGTACCGCTTACAAAATCTTTTTCTGCATTGATAATTGAACCTGAAACTAGACCCATCCCGAGCGAAGCACCTGCAAATATCTGCCCCGCATATGCTCCTTCCGGCGGTTTATCAAGATCTTCGAAAACTGATCTGTCGGCAGAATAAAGTGCGCCTGATGATAAAAAAACAGCAACTGTTATTATTCGGCGCAAATTCATAATGCCTCCAGGTTGAATTATATTAAACCTGCTCAATTTTCTTTTCAACCATTATTAATAATAAACCTTACGAAAATTACAAAAGTCAGTTTTTCTCTCTGCCTTTAAGATATATTAAAAGACCCGCAGCGGCGCACAAAATAAATATCCCCGAAAGAAAAAGGAACCCTTTCGGCGCGCCGAAAGCATCAGCAACCAGTCCGAATACCGGTCCGATAGCAACATATAAAATTCTCGACCCCATGCTCACAGTAGATAAAACTGTCGCTCTTATATGACTTTCCGCTTTCGAATTTATTATATCCAGAAAAAACGGAGTCGCGACACCCCACAAAAAAGACTGAACAAATGCAAGAATTACAGCATATTTAAAAAAAGCAACCGAAGCATAAACAAGCGGAATGATGAGCAGCAAAGCAAGAGTTTTCTTTTTGCCGATTATTGTTGAAATAGAATGAGAGAAACGCGC
>DAOMHE010000016.1:5364-21205 GCA_035430785.1 Spirochaetota bacterium
AAGTCCCTGAAAAATTTAAAATTATAAAGAAGGTATATGTTTCTTTTCATGCTATGACGGAATATATTTTTCTTCGTCCATGTAAAGGAAATAATCTTTTCTATATATAATCTTCAATTGATTGACATAAAACACGCCGGTTTTAGCCTTATCAGGTGATCAAAATAATTAACATAAGGAAGAAGTCACCTGCCGATAGACAAGGTCTTCTTGCAGGCGATGAAATTATCAGCATCAACGGCATGGAAGTCAGGGACTATCTCGACTATAAATTATATTCCACAGACTTCCCTCTCGAATATATCATCAGACGCAACGGCGAAACATATTCTCTCATCTTTGACGAAGAAGAAGACGCATACGACAAAGGCATTGATGTCGAAGACATGAAAATCAAACATTGCGGAAACAAATGCATCTTCTGCTTTGTAGATCAGAATCCGCACGGCCTCAGAAAAGGATTATACCTAAAGGATGAAGATTTCAGATATTCATTTCTTTACGGAAGCTACTTTACGCTTTCTAACATTAGGGATGAAGATCTCAAAAGAATAAAACAGCAGCATCTCTCGCCTTTATATATTTCAGTTCATGCGGCAGACAAAAAAGTGCGCATGAAACTTCTTGGTATCAATTATGATGACGGTTTCAAAAGAAAGCTCGCCTTCCTCACACGGAATAAAATCGAACTGCATACGCAGATCGTTCTATGTCCGGGCATCAATGACGGCAAGGTTCTTGACGATACGGTAAAATTTCTTCATTCTCATCATCCGTACGTTTTATCAGTAGCAGTGGTACCCGTCGGCAAAACCTGTCACCGGGATAAACTTTTCAGCATTGATTCTTTTACAGAAAAAACATCAGCCGGAGTAATAAAACAGATTGAATCTCTTCAAAAAGATTTTCTTGAAAAGTCAGATACCCGTTTTGTTTTTGCAGCCGACGAGTTTTATTTAAAGGCAGGCATAAAAATTCCGAGAAAAAATTATTACGAAAACTTTTCGCAATACGAAAACGGCGTCGGCATGACACGTCTCTTTCTGGATGAATTAAAACGGGCAAAAAAAACATTTCCGAAAGCAATGAAAGAAAAACGCAATCTCCTCATCGTTACGGGAAAATCTTTCTATCCGGTTCTCATCAAACATCTTCTTCCCGAACTTGATAAAATTAAAAATCTTTCGACAAAAATAATCGCTGCAGAAAACCGCCTTTTCGGAAGCAGTGTAACAGTGTCAGGGCTTCTTTGCGGGAAAGATATTGTCCATGCAGTAAAGCAATCGAACTTTCAAGCTGACAAAATCATTCTTCCCGATACATGCCTCAATTTTGACGGATTGTTTCTGGACGACATGACGCTTCCGGCTTTGAAAAGAAAGATCAAAACTGATGTTGAAATTTTTACAAAATTTTCTTGCCTGTTCGAATAAGTAATATTAAAAACTTCACTATATAAATATATGGAAAGTGATATACCGAAGCACTTTCTGATTAATCTAACGGATATACGGCGGTGTTAAAGTGAAAATCAGGTTCTCATATTTCATTCCTTTTCTGATAGGACTGACTCTTTCAGCAATTCTCGGAATCACTATATGGAAAATTTTCTTTTTTATTTTTTCATACATCGGCTTCTGCATCACTCTGGGTCAGATTTTAGAAGCAAAATTTAAAATCACCGACATCGGAAGGCGCATTGCAATTTTAATGATCTGCCCTCTTTTCATTGTCTTTTTCGGATTAATGCAGAGAGAAAACATGCAGTTGGAAGAAACGGTTTTCTATTTTGCGTATTTCCTTTCAGCCGGAATATTCGCAAGAGTTCTCATTCATTATGCGATAGCTAAAGTTTTCGGCCCCTTAATCTGGGGACGCGGTTTCTGCGGATGGGCATGCTGGACGGCCGCTATTCTAGAATGGCTTCCTATAAAAACAAACTGCAAGATCCCTTCTAAATATGCTTTATTTAAAATTCCGGTTTTTGCGGCATCTATTTTAATTCCCTTCTTTTTCATCAAGTCAGGTTACGACTACATGCAGGGTCACATTATCGGATCAGACATTACACTTATACAGAGTGCAAAATTTGATCAGCTAATACTTTTTATTTGCGGAAACGCTCTTTATTATGCCTCAGCAGTAATTCTTGCATTTGCCTTCGGCAAAAAACGTGCATTCTGCAAAATTCTGTGCCCCGTTTCCCTTGTAATGAAAATTCCGTCGCGCTTTGCGCGCATAAAAAAATATCCTACAGGAAAGAAATGCATCGAGTGCGGAAAATGCAGTGCATCATGTCCGATGGATGTTGACGTCATGAGTTATATAAGAGAAGGAAAAGCGGTAACATCTACTGAATGCATACTATGCGGCATCTGCAGTACGGTGTGTCCGGCCAAGGCAATTAACTGAAAAGAAAATCTCCTTGACGCAGCAAAGCCTCAAAGAGACCTTAAATAATCGGCTCTCCTAGCTCAGTGGATAGAGCACCGGCCTCCGGAGCCGGGTGCCCGGGTTCGATTCCCGGGGAGAGCGATTGTAAACAAATTCACCTCAACTAAACATAATTTAATTATGAGTTAAATTTTATTTAAAACTACTTAATTTTCCGTAACATACTCGTTAAATATTTGATAAATTCAAAATTAATCTTGTCTTTATGCTTCGTTTTGAATTATGGTAAATTATGCAGAAAGAGGTCAGGAAGAAAGATTCTCCCCGTCATGAATCAGCAAGGATCTTCGACAGGATTATCAGTCTGGCTTTTACTATATGTTTCGCAATTATAGGCTTGATTTTTGCAGGAAGATGGGTTGATAATAAACTCGGCTTTCGGCATATATTTACAGTAATATTTGCGGCATGGGGCTTTTCTGCTTCAATGGTTTATCTTTATATAATGTTAAAAAAAGATAAACTTTAGAAAAGGGGATTTATGACATCAAGACAGAGCATAAAAATTCTGTTTCTGATAGCGGCTTTGCTTATTTCTGCAAATCTTTCCGCTGTGCCCTACCGCACTCCGACTGAACCCGCTCACGAACAGGATCCATTAATGCATCATCTCTCGGATCACGGTTATATTGAGTTCCCCGGAATTAAAATTGAACTTCCCCGATTCAAGCCTGTGAAAGTAGGCTCCTTTACACTCGATTTCTCACTAACCAATCATTTTGCATTCTACTGGTTAGGATTTATAATTCTTATTCTGATACTCAGACGATTCAAAAAAAAGAAACTGGTTCAAACAGGTTTTATGGGACAAATGGTTGAGGCAATTGTCCTTTTTGTGCGTGACGATATTGTCAAACCTGCAATGCCTCATGACTACAATAAGTTTCTTCCTTTTTTTCTGACTCTTTTTTTCTTTCTGCTGATACAAGATATAATCGGGCTTTTTCCTTTTATGAGCCAGGCAACAAAGAATTTATCAATAACTTCCGCTTTTGCAATTATCGTTTTAATTGTCTGGCAGATTGCCGCCGTCAGCAAACACGGTTTTTTCGGCTACATGAAAACCTTCATGCCTATTAAAAAAGGAGACATGGCGGCTCCGGCAGTAATCGGTATGAACATTTTTCTTTTTCCTCTCGAATTCATGCAGATTCTTACAAAACCCTTCGCTCTTTCAATCCGTCTTTTCGCAAACATGGTCGCCGGGCACGCGGTAATCCTTACATTTCTTCTTCTGGGATGGAACTCCGTTAATCTCAGCTGGAATATCGGGGTCATAATCCCGGGCATATTCGGGGCTGTATTCATATATGTTTTAGAAATACTAGTGGCATTTTTGCAGGCTTATGTATTCACACTTCTTTCGGCGATGTTCATTGGAAACGCTCTGGAAGAATCACATTAATATAAGGAGATATTTATGGAACTCGGAACAGGTTTAGCTCTTTTGGGAGCAGGAATAGGAGCAGGAATAGTTGCTCTCGGTGCGGGGCTTGGAATCGGGAAAATCGCATCATCAGCAATGGAAAGCGTTGCACGTCAGCCGGAATCAGCATCAAAAATTCAGACACTGATGATTCTCGGAGCAGCGCTCGTCGAAGGTGTTGCATTTTTCTGCGCACTTATCGCGTTTCTCATTGTTTCTCATTTATAACAGCAAATAATAGAGGCAGATATGGTTTCTCTTAATCTCGGATTATCAATTCTAATTGTTGTCAGTTTTCTAATAACATATTTGATTTTTGCTAAATTTTTCTGGAAACCGATTCTTCGCACCATACGCGAACGCGAAGAAATGATTCAGACGGAAATCGAAAGTTCGAAAAAAGCGAACATCGATTCCGAAAAAAATATCCGCGAGAGCGAAGAAATTCTTCTTAATACCCGGAAGGAAGCAGAAAGAATAATGCTCGAATCAAAAAGAAATGCCGAGAGAATCCGTGCGGATATTGTTGAAACAGCAAAACTAGAAACTCAGATGATTCTTCAGCAGGCTCGAGATCAGGTTGAAATAGAAAGAGGACGCATCATTGAGGATTTAAGAAAGGATATTGCAGGCCTGACAATTCTTGCATCCCAGAAAATTCTGATGCGTACATTAACTACTGAAGAAAATGACAGAATAATTTCTGAAACAGTAGACAGGCTTATCAACTGATGGAAAGATCACTGATTTCAAAAAGATATGCAAAAGCCCTTTGCGAAACTGCCGTCAAGCTCGGAAAGCTTGACGAGGTTTCCGGAGGAATTCTTTTTTTTACCAAAAAGATTTTAAGTGATCGGAAATTAATGGATTTTCTTTCGTCTTCTGCCGTTTCGCCTTCAGCCAAAAAAGCTTTCATAGAAGATAACCGTGAAAATCTCAGCAGTCTTTTAAGCAACTGCTTCAATATTATGATCGACAATGGCAGATTTTCTCTTTTCGAAAAAGTCTGCTTCGAATGGAATATTTACGAAAAAAAACAAAGAAAGATTATTACAGTAAAAATAATAACTTCTTCTGAATTGTCAGAAAGAAACAATGGTCAGATTATGAATTTCATCCGAAAATTACATCCTGACTGCAAATATGAAATTTACAGCGAAACAGACCCTTCAATATTGGGCGGATTTATACTTAAAATCGATAATATCATTTATGACTACAGTGTATCCGGTTCATTAGACCGGATGAAAAATCATATAATGAATTCATCGGTATAACGGGCGGTAACATGCAGATCAAATCAAATGAAATTGCACAGGTTTTGAAACAACAGATAGAAAATTATTCTTCCAATGGCGGAGTTGAAGAGACCGGAGAAGTTATTCTTGTCGGTGACGGAATAGCGCGCATATCAGGTCTTGACAAAGTCATGAACGGCGAACTTCTCATTTTTCCGAATGATGTAACAGGCATGGCTCTCAACCTTGAAGAAGACAATGTCGGAGCAGTACTCTTTACCGGCGAAAATCTTGTCAAACAGGGAGATATTGTAAAACGTACCGGAAATATTGCAGAAGTACCAGTAGGGAAAGAACTGCTTGGCCGTGTCGTTAATCCTCTCGGCGAACCCATTGACGGAAAAGGTCCGATCTCTTCATCGCAGAAATATCCTATAGAAAGAAAAGCTACAGGCGTTCTTACCCGCAAATCCGTAACCGAGCCGCTTGCAACCGGAATCAAGGCTATCGACGGACTGATTCCAATCGGACGCGGTCAGCGCGAACTTATAATCGGAGATAAAAAAACCGGAAAGACCGCTGTTTGTATCGATGCTATTATCAACCAGAAAGGAAAAGATGTTTTCTGCGTCTATGTCGCAATCGGTCAGAAAGCTTCAACAGTAGCGAATATTGTGGCAAGGCTTGAAGAATTCGGCGCGATGGAATATACGATTGTCGTTGCATCCACTGCCTCCGACCCGGCACCTCTTCAGTTTTTAGCTCCATATTCAGGTTGCGCAATGGGTGAATTTTTCCGCGATAACGGAATGCATGCTCTTATAGTATATGATGATTTAACAAAACAGGCATGGTCTTACAGACAGATGTCGCTGCTTCTCAGAAGACCTCCGGGAAGAGAAGCATATCCGGGAGACGTTTTCTATCTTCACTCGCGTCTTCTTGAGCGCGCGGCTAAACTCAATGATGAACTCGGCGGAGGCTCTCTAACTGCGCTTCCTATTATCGAAACACAGGCTGGAGACATTTCCGCTTTTATTCCGACAAATGTAATTTCCATTACAGACGGACAGATGTTTCTTGAGGCAAATCTGTTTAATTCCGGACTCCGTCCGGCAATCGACGTAGGTTATTCGGTTTCGCGTGTCGGAGGCGCGGCGCAGATTAAGGCGATGAAACAAGTTGTGGGATCGCTTAAGATTGATCTGGCTCAGTACCGCGACGTTGAGGCTTTCGCAAAATTCGGTTCCGACCTCGACGCAGCTACCCAGGCACAGCTCAAACGCGGTGAACGTCTCATCGAGATACTCAAACAGAGTCAGTATTCCCCGATGCAGTTTGAAGAACAGATTATGATATTTTTCGCCGCTACAAACGGATATCTTGATGAAATCGACGTAATGGCGATAGCTAAATACGAAACAGATCTTCTTTCTTTTATCAAAAACAATCATCAGTATATTCTTGATGAAATACGCGATAGAAAGGAAATTTCTGATTTTCTGAAAGAAAAAATACACTCCGCAGTAAAAACTTTTTCCGAAAGCTTTACAATTGAAAAACAGATACAGGCATCCAGAGCAAAAGGCGGAAAAGTTAAAATCGGCGGGGACTCAAAAGAAAAGATAATGCCGGATTTCAAAAATATGAATCTGAACGAAGAAATAGAGGTAAAGGAAAGCTCTGTAGCTTCCAAAATATAAAATGGCAGGATTAAAAGAACTCAGACAGAGAAGAAAATCGGTAGCTTCAACGCTGAAGGTTACTTCAGCGATGAAAATGATCGCGGCTGGTAAACTCAAGAAGTCCCAGGACAACATGATTAAAGCCCGCCCTTATTCGGCAAAAATCCGCGAGGTCATGCAGATGCTCGTTTACGGATCGGAATCCTTTACGAGTGATTTCTTCATCAAAAGAACAGGAGACCGTACGCTCTATATTCTTGTAACAAGCGATAAGGGTTTATGCGGAGGATTCAATGCCAATATCATAAAGGCATTAAACTCGGATTTCAGACCCGAAATGGATCAGATAATATCAGTCGGAAATAAAATATCCGCTCATCTTGCCCGAAGAGAAATCATTACCGAGCATTCTTTCGTAAATGCATTTTCTAATTTTGATTTCTCTCTTGCTGCTTCTGTCGGCTCAATGGCGATCGATCTCTATAAAAAAAATAAAATTGATAAGGTAATTCTTATCTATAACAGATTCGAATCTGCACTTTCACAGATAGTTGTCCGGGAACAGCTTCTTCCTGTTGAACTTGAGGATGCACCTACAAGAAAAGCAAATCTTGCTCACGCAAAAATCACAGCTGAACCTTCAGCCGGAGAACTTTTCGACAGCATTTTTCCGCGTTATATAAACTACCTTATCTGGCGCGGTCTTCTCGAATCATTCGCAAGCGAAAACGCGGCGCGGATGACGACAATGGACAGCGCGACCGAAAACGCAACAGAAATGTTTTCAACGTTCACGCTTCAGATAAACAAAGCCCGTCAGGCGGCAATAACTCAGGAGATTTCCGAAATAGTGTCGGGTTCTTCATTTGAATAATATAATTTCGACTTTGGAGTTAAAATGAATACTGGTAAAATAATTCAGATTGTCGGAGCGGTAATAGATGCGGAATTCAGCGATGGTCAACTGCCCGGCATTCTGAACGCACTATCTGTTGACGTTCCTGACCGCAAACTCATTCTTGAAGTTGCTCAGCATCTCGGCGGAAACATAGTACGATGTATCGCAATGGATGCAACGGAAGGACTTACGAGAGGCATGAAAGTAACTGATACGGGTGAACCTATCAGCGTTCCGGTCGGCAATTCAGTTCTCGGACGGATGCTCAACGTCACAGGCGATCCCATTGACGGAATGGGCGAAGTTAAGAATGCTCCCAAACTTTCGATTCACAAACAGGCTCCGGGATTTGACGAATATCTCACCAATGTTGAAGTATTTCCGACAGGAATTAAAGTCATAGACCTTCTAACCCCTTACCCAAAAGGCGGAAAAATCGGGCTATTCGGCGGTGCAGGAGTAGGGAAAACCGTTTTCCTCACGGAACTTATGAATAATGTTGCAAAAGTTCTTCAGGGAAATTCTGTATTCGCCGGTGTCGGCGAACGCACACGTGAAGGAAATGACCTCTGGCATGAAATGAAAGAAGCAGGAGTTCTTGAATCAACTGCACTGGTATTCGGACAGATGAACGAACCTCCAGGAGCACGTCTTCGTGTTGCGCTGACAGGACTCACAATTGCGGAATATTTCAGAGATCATATGAAGAAAGACGTACTTCTCTTTATCGATAACATTTTCCGTTTCACCCAGGCAGGCTCGGAAGTATCCGCACTTCTTGGACGTATGCCGTCTGCGGTTGGTTACCAGCCGAATCTTGCAACAGAAATGGGTTCCCTTCAGGAAAGAATTGCTTCGACTATCAACGGTTCGATAACTTCGATTCAGGCTGTTTTTGTTCCGGCGGATGACTATACCGACCCGGCACCGGCAACGGCTTTTGTTCACTTTGACGCCACAACAAACCTCGAACGTTCTATCGCGGCAATGGGAATATATCCGGCAGTAGATCCACTTTCTTCAACTTCCAGCGCGCTTGATCCGCGTATTGTCGGAGAACATCATTACAATACGGCAAAGGGCGTTAAGGAAATTCTTCAGCGCTATGCTGAACTTAAAGACATCATTGCGATTCTCGGAATGGACGAACTCAGCGATAACGACAAACTTATAGTAAACCGTGCGCGCAAGGTTCAGAAATTTCTGTCACAGCCGTTTTTTGTTGCGGAACACTTCAGCAGTATTGAAGGAAAATATGTAAAGATAGAAGATACCATTGAGGGCTTCTCGGAAATTCTGCAGGGTAAACATGATGATGTTCCGGAACAGGCTTTCATGTATGCGGGCACTATCGAAGACGTCCTTGCAAAAGCAGAATCCCTTGCGGCTGCGGGAGCGGTATAATGCTGACAGCGGAAATAATTTCTCCTGAAGGCATTTTGTTCAGCGGAAAAGTTCTTTTCTTTTCCGCTCCCGGCACTGAGGGAAGTTTCGGCATTTTACGAAATCATGTTCCTTTCTGCAGTGCGCTTAAAGAGGGAATGATTTCGCTCGAAATTCCCGGAATAAAAACAGAAAAACGTGAATTTAAAATTACAGGCGGATTCGTTCAGGTCTATGCCAACAATATTACCGCTCTTGTGGAAATGGAAAATTAGAATTGCCGAAAACTTCTATGAGATAAAGCCCTTTTTTCTTGCGATGGCGAGTATTGACTCTATGATTTCGTCTTCAGACAAAGTCATGGAGTTATAAATCGCATCAAATATTGTTTTATCCGAAGCAGCTCCTTCAAAATAATTTCTAAGCGCATATCTTTCCGAATCGATCTTTCGGGTCAGTACTCTCGCCTTTTCAATCGAAATCTTTTCTCTTTCCGCAACCTGCTTCACTCTCCAATCAATCGGAGCATGCAGTCTTATATGAAGGGAATTCTCATAATGACGTGTAATTGATGCCCCTCCCCTTCCGAGAATAATCACTCTTCCTTCCTGGGCAAACTTCGCAATAACTCTTGCAATCGCGTTTCTAACTGTATCAACTGAAGGTTTTGAATACTTTGAAAATGAAAAATTAAAAAAAGAACTGACAAAGTAATCATCTATTTTCTGATAAGTCATTTCTTTGACGATTTCAGCCGGGACGCCGATCTCCGACGCAGCCTCGGCAATTACCTCATGATTTATTCTTTTCCATTCACAAACCTTGCCGTCAGAATCCGAACATGAAGACAAAACAGAACAAATTTTCTGAGTAATATGATCGCCTCCGCAGCCGTACTCACGAGAAAAAGTGATAAACGGAACATATTTCGAGTTCTTATTGTCAAAATCCGATTGAAGAGTATCCTGAACTTTTGAAGATATATAATCCGAAAAAATGGTTTTCATAAAGGCCTGCCTGAGACAAGCATATATAAAAAAAATACCGGCAGTCAAGTTTTATTTGAATAAATAAAGACTGGAATGATTTAAATTTTTCTTGCAAAGAAGAACGGAGAATTAGAATTGACGCAATGAGAAATACAATATATTATAAAATTTTTTCAGACGCGTTCGGCATTGCACTGGCTGTTTTCTGCGCCGCGATCGGACTTGAAAGTTTTCTTATTCCCAACGGTTTCCTTGACGGAGGAGTCACCGGAATGTCGATGCTTCTCTCTGAAGTCACCAAAATTCCTTTATCCGTTTTTATTATCTTAATCAATCTTCCTTTTATAGCTATCGGATTCCGAACCTTAAATAAAGTCTCGATAATTAAAAGCGTTTTAACTATAAGTCTTCTTTCCCTGTCTCTTGTCATTTTCAAGTTTCCCATAATAACAGATGACAAAATCCTTTCGGCAGTCTTCGGAGGAGCGCTTCTCGGAGCCGGAATCGGTTTCGCTGTAAGAAGCGGCTCGGTTCTTGACGGAACAGAAATCGCATCATTGATTCTCAGCAAAAAAATGGGACTCACAGTCGGGAGTATCATTTTCATCTTCAATGTATTTCTATTTTCAGTAGACGGAATAGTTCTCGGAATTGAAAGAGCAATGTATTCAATTCTCACTTATATCGTCGCTTCTAAAAGCATTGATTTCATCTTAAACGGAATTGAAGAATACACTGCAGTCACGATAATATCTTCCGAAAGCGAAAAAATCAAACAATTCATAATGAAAGAATTCGCAATCGGAATGACAATCTATAAAGGCAAACGCGGTTTGGCAATGACTGATCAGGATATACTTTTCTGCGTAGTTACAAGATTTGAAGTTCCCAAAATAATCAAAATTTCCAAGGAACTCGATTCAAAAGCATTCGTCATTACACATCTCATCGACAACACTTTCGGCGGATTAATCAAGGCGCGAAAAGAAAGATTCTGATGAATTACTTTCCTATTCAGATCGTTAATGTCGGCAGAATGAGGGAATCAAGCGGATACTGTGAACTTCTGCCGTCAGACGCTCTCAAAGAATTTGTAATGTGTTACTGGTTTTTTAATACAACTGATTTATCCGGAGACATTCTGGTAAATCCGGATTGCTGCGCTGACATCATATTCAATCTCAAAGCACGTAATATTAACGATTTCTCAGAAATCACTGGAACTTTTTCAGACAAATTCTATATTCCCGGAAACGGAATTAAAGCCTGCGGAATACGCCTTAAACCCGGAATAACCTATCACCTGATCCGCGAAGGAATTGATTCTCTTTCCAACACTTCCGTTTCATCACTTAACTATCCGCAGATAAACTGCGAATTCATAGCAGAAAACATTATTGAAAAAACAAGCCGTCAAATAAAAGATTTCTTCGACTCATATTTATCCATCGTCTTTCGTCAGATAGAAATACGAGAAAGTAAATTCATTTATTCACTTAATGTTTTCAATACAATTGCAGAAAGCGGATCGAAAGATCTTCTCATTTCAGACAAAACCATGGACAGATATTTTATAAAATATTTCGGACTAACACGGAAGAAAATATCATCTGTGTTAAGGTTTCAGAACAGTCTCCGTCAGATCATTAACTACGGCAATATTCTGCCGGAGGGATATTACGACCAGCCTCATTTTATTAAAGACTTCAAACGATGTGCAGGTATGACTCCTGGTGATTTCTTAAAAAGCATTTCATAAAATTCTATTTTGTCCTTTTTTTACAATATTTATTTCCTTCATATGTTATTCGGTGTATTATAATACCGGAGGAATTATGAAAAGCATTACACCGAATTTGAAAGTTGCTGATATTCCGAATTCTCTTATATTTTATGAAACAATTCTCGGATTTGAAATCATTATGAAAGTTCCTGATGAAAATCCTATCTGGATTATGCTTAAAAACGGCAACGCAGAAATAATGCTTCAGCAGAAGGAATCAATTGAAGAAGAGTATCCTACTCTCAAAGAAAAAGAATCAGGAGCTCTTACTTTTTATACTATTGTTGAAGATTCGGAAGTCTTTTATGAAAAAATAAAAAACAATGTTAACATAGTTCATCATTTACATGTGACTCCATACGGCAGAAAAGAATTTTCGGTAACTGATCCGGACGGATTCATTTTTACTTTTGCTTCATAATAGGAGATAATATGGAATTCATTTTAACAGGTTTTGTTTTATTTGTTGATGATGTTGCTAAGTCAAAAGAATTTTATCAGAATATCCTCGCTCAGGAAGTCGTTCTTGATATAGAAGGAATAAACATTTCTTTCAAAGGCGGGCTTGCTCTTTGGGATAAAAAATACGCCCAGAATAATATTTTCGGAAAAACTAAACCTTCCGGCAAAAGCGATGATCTAGAGATATATCTCGAAACATCGGATATAGACGGCGCTTATAAGAGAATAACAGACTCAGGCGTCAAAATAATTCATCCCATCGCTGTTCAGCCGTGGCAGCAGAAAGTTTTCAGAATCAATGACCCAGACGGTTTCATCGTTGAAGTTGCTGAAAAAATAGATGATGTAATCAAACGTCTAAAAAAAGAAGGATTATCAGAGAAAGAAATTTCGGTAAAAACATTTATGCCTGAAGAATATGTTAATTCGGTATTAACCAAATGAAAAAAGATAATAAATCCGGGCTTATGATTATTCCTGGCGTAGGGAAAGCAACCGTCAGGGACTTAAACCGTCTTGGAATTTTCAAGGTTGAGGATTTAAAGAACAAAAATCCGGAAAAACTTTACGAAGAACTTTCCGGATTCTATGCTTCAAAACTTGACAGATGCGTACTATATGTTTTCAGATGCGCTGTTTATTTCGCAAAAGAAACAAATCATGACCCCAAAAAACTAAAATGGTGGAACTGGAAAGACTGATTATGCTTTCCAATATCCGCATCTTTCAAGAATACTCATCTTAACTCTTTGCGCTGCAATGACTGACCTGAATTTTTCTGTACTCGATGATTTCATCATAGCCTGAACTGCATTTTTGCAGTCATCGAACGAATCCCAGTGCTGAATCATTATCCATTCATTATCTTTTTTACCTTTCACCAGTTCAGTATCTCTAAAACCCTTCATCTGCGAATGAAATTCTTTTTCAAGAGAATCAACAATTTCAATAAATTCCGACTGTGAAATATTTTCCGATATCTCGAATTCCACAATTTCAGCAAATATATTATTCATATAACCTCCCTCAAGTTAAGGAAGAAATACTATATATGATGCTATCGTAATAGGAAAAACGCGACATTTATTAAATATTCATACAAATTCAATATTCTGAGTTACAGAAATTTTTCTTTTTAAAAAACTAACCGGACTAATTCCTGTGAATAATTTAAATTCTTCACAAAAATGACTCTGATCATAATAGTAACAATCATATGCGATATCTGTCAGATTCTCATTATTTTCAGAAATGATTTTACTTAAAGAATTGCGAAACCGCAGAAGTTTCATATACTTTTTCGGCGGCATCTGAACATATTCTGCAAAAATACGCTCCGCAGTCCTGCAGCTTATCCCCAGCTTACTGCATATATCTTCAAGTTTTGACATTCCGCTATCATGTTCAAAATATCTGACGATATTCATAATCCGTTTTTGAGGAATCCATTTATCCCTAATTTCTTCCGCAATAATATTCAGCAGCAATGAGGCATTTTCGCTGTAATGTGAATTAAATGTTTTTAATTCATAAAACTTATCTCTGATTTTTAAAGGAGAAAGTTCAGATAAAGCCTGAAGTGAAAAAGAATTAAACGACTTCCCCAAAACTGAGAGTTCTCCTTTATGAGAAATTTCAACCGGAGCATTTCTTATTACGTTGGAAATTATGCGCCCTGTTTCAATAACCGAATCTACTGCTGAATGAGTAATTGTCCCCGACATATTAAGCATCAAATCAACTTCCTTTACAGGAAGAAGAACATGACCCGCACTAGAAGAACTGTCTTCAAGAATCCATACACTCTTCAGTAAGTCCTGAAGATAAGCATTTGATATATTTATTCGTCTGACTTTCATCTATTTATACATGTTCTCCGGGATGTCATTTTTTCAAGCAATTATTGACTAATGACAATATTTCAGTATATTTCTTATAGGGGGTGGGGGTATGTCCTGCTGCAATGCTCAAAAGAAGGCACATCACAGTGAAGATGTAAAAAAATCTCTGCAGTCACGCTTAAAACGTATAGAAGGGCAGCTCCGCGGAATACGTAAAATGATAGAAGAAGATACTTATTGCGATGATGTCCTTAACCAGATAGCATCGGCTCAATCTGCCTTAAACGGAACCGCATTGTATCTTCTCGAACATCATGTCAGACAATGCGTTTCGGATCAGATAAAAAACGGCAAAACGGATGTAATTGCCGAGGTAATTAAAACAATAAAGAGGTTAAGCAAATAAAATGACAAAATACATAGTACTAATTGACGGAATGAGCTGTTCACATTGCGAAAATCATATTGAAAGAACATTGTCGAATCTGGATCCAAAAATGAAAATCAAGGCTTCGGCAAAGGAAAAATCAGCAAAAATTCTGTCCGAAAAAGATATAACTGAAAATGAATTTAAAGCTGCTGTTGAGTCCTCCGGCTACATCTTCAAAGGGATGATAAAGAGATGAAAGAATGCGGCATCATAATCAGCGGGATGACTTGCTCTGCGTGCAGCGCGCGTATTGAGAAAACATTGAATTCATCCGATGGTGTCGTTAAAGCTACTGTCAATCTTGCCTCTTCCATGTCAAAAATTCAATACGATGAAAGCAAAATAACTTCTTCGGAATTAAAGTCTATCATTGACAATCTCGGATATAAGGCAGAAATTCCGGGAAAAGATAAAAATAAATCAGTTATCGATTTGCAGAAAAAAGAAATAAAGAAACTTTTAATTCTGACTGCAATTTCATCAATTCTTTCTTTTCCTCTTCTTCTTTCAATGATTCTAATGCATCTTACAGAGAATTTTTCTTTCATTCATAATCCGTATCTGCATCTTGCCTTATCCGCGCCTGTTCAATTTATAATAGGATTCCGGTTTTACAAAAAATCATTTATAACTCTAAAAACATTTTCTCCCGGGATGGATTTTCTTGTTGCTCTCGGAACGACTGCCGCATACTTTTTCAGCCTTTATAATCTTTTCTTTATTCAAAATCATTCACATTTGTATTTTGAATCCAGCGCGGTGCTTATCACTCTGATTCTCTTTGGAAAATATCTTGAGGCTAAAGCAAAAGTAAAAACATCTTCGGCAATTCAAAAGCTCATGAATCTTTCTCCGGCAAATGCAAGAATATTGAGAGAAGGAAAGGAAATTCAAATCTCTGCCGCGGATTTAATCCCCGGTGATGCAATTGTAATCCGTCCCGGCGAAATAATACCTGCTGACGGAATTGTTATCAGCGGATTTTCCGCAGTTGACGAAAGCATGATTACGGGAGAAAGTATTCCTTCCGACAAATCCGAAGGAAGCAGAATAACCGCAGGCACGCTGAATACCTCAGGCTCTCTGATCATGCGGGCGGATAAAACTGGTGAAGATACTATTATATCGAGAATAATACAGACTGTCGAGAATGCGGCTTTATCAAAAGCTCCGGTACAGAAACTTGCTGATAAAATATCCGGAATATTTGCATGGTCTGTACTTTCAATTGCTGCCGTAACATTTATTTCGT
>DAOMHE010000017.1:0-20423 GCA_035430785.1 Spirochaetota bacterium
TGAAAGTTACACCGGTACGCGATGATTCCCAAAAAATAAACGCATATCTTGCGATTGCAGGCGACAGAACAAAGGAAGTTGCAATGGAGAATCAACTGCGGCAGAGCCAAAAGATGGAAGCAATCGGAACTCTTGCCGGAGGAATAGCCCATGACTTCAACAACATACTGGGAGCAATCTTCGGCTACATAGAGCTTTCCCTGTCATCGCTTGACGACAAGGAAGAAATTAAAAACTACCTTCAGGAAACTATATCCGCAGCAGAACGCGCCAAAGATCTAATAAATCATATTCTCGTCTTCAGCAGGCAGATGGAACATGCGAAACAACCTATTAAACCCGGGGAAGTAATAGAGGACGCATTAAAACTAATCCGGGCATCGCTGCCCTCAACGATTGAAATTCATAAAAATCTTAACAGCGAATCGTCGATACTTGCAGATAAAACACAGCTTCACCAGATAATCATGAACCTGTGCACAAACGCAGGATATGCAATGAAAGAAAAAGGCGGCTCACTCGAAATATCCCTAAAGGATATTGAAATAACTTCAGGGACTCAATTCGGCTGTGAAGTCCTTCAGGAAGGGGAATATATTGAAATTAAAATTGCTGATACAGGAAACGGTATTCCGGATGAAATTATTGACCGCATATTCGAACCTTTTTTCACTACAAAACCTCAGGGTGACGGAACAGGTCTTGGGTTATCCGTTGTACATGGAATAATCCGGTCTCTTAAAGGCGCAATCTGCGTTAAAAGCAAAGAAGGAAAAGGAACCGTTTTTTCAATTTATATCCCTGCAGTTGAAGAAAACTCTGAAAATCATAATTTTACTGATGAATCAGAACTTTTAAACGGAACAGGGAATATTCTTCTCGTAGATGATGAAGAAAATCTTGTACGTACAAGTACTTCTCTGCTGAAGAATTTCGGTTACTGCGCATACGGATTCAGCGATCCCGAAAAAGCATTATCCCTCTTCAAAGAAAAACCTTTCTTTTTTGATGCTGTAATCTCAGATTACACTATGCCGCGTTATACCGGATTTGATCTTGCAGAAATAATCAGAAATATACGGCCCGAAATTCCCTTTATCCTATGTTCAGGATATATTGATACCGAAGTCGAGACGAAGATGAAAGCATTGAGAATTGATTCATTTTTAAAAAAACCTCTTAGCGGCAGAAAAATGGCTGAGACACTTAGTTATATTTTAAGAAAATGACATCATTTTTAATTCAAACTTAAAAAAACATGAAAGAATAAATCAATAATTGATGAATCATATTATGTGATAGATCAGCGAAAAGACGATTTTCGGATGATTATCTCTTAAAAAAGGCTTAAAAAGCCAAGCAGACAGTTTTTCACAAAACATAAAGAAAATGTCTTGTTTTATATTGTTATAGACTAAAAATGTCGGTTATTATATTGAAAAACAGAATCAGAATATTCGATCCAGAGGTTTCCCGTTCATGAGCGAGATCAAGCAGTACAATTATATTCAAAATTATCAAAGAAAACTTATATATATCAACATATTTTTTTCTATGACCGCAGCATCCTTTTTGATGATGAAACTCTCTTCCGTCTACAGCCGGATATTCCCTTATGCGAACGTCTTTGAAATAATAATAGCAGGCGGACTCATTGCCCATCTTCTCGGAAAATTCTGCGGACGTATCCTTTTCAGAAAAATTCAGTCAACCCGTATTCTTTTTCTAGTTAACGAAACATTGTTTCTTGCAGCATCGGCTTTTGCTTTTTACTTCTACTGCCAGTCCGGTGAAACAAACACGGAAACTGTGCTGAGCAGATTTATATTCAGCCCGGTTCTGTACGCAGCGGCAGCACTTGCTGTTCCTTTTTTTCTCGGTATCAAAAACAATTACTTTCTGAAAGCTTCATGCGGCAAATTTTTCGATGAAAAAAAAGGCGCTGCAGCCTACATGGGATTTTTTATTTTCGGGATTGCTTCCGGCATATTGATTTATCATTTTATTCCATTATTTGCTTCAAAAATAGCCGCAGCATCATTTCTCGGATTATCCGTTATTCCGGCAGCATTTATTTCCCTTAAATACCGGCCTGAAGATATCTTCGCAAAAGATGTTTTTGCAGGAGATAATACACAAAGTGAACCTGACAAGGATGAGATATTTTTTAATTTTCTGAATTTCTCCTCAATAGCAATATATCTTTTTCTCGGAGCACTTGCGTTTATACGTTTTTACGGTGAAAGCACAACTTCGGCATTTGTTTTTCTCGTCACTTCAGTAATTTCAATATTAACAGGATACACACTGTCTTCATTTGCAAAAATAAGATCATGGTATATTTATTCTGAAACACTCTACCCTGTTTTCTTTTTCATATTTTTTATATTGATAAGCCGTTTCGGAAGCGGAATTCCTGTTTTCAAATCGTTATTCTTTTTTGCACCGCTTGGTCTTCTTTTCGGATTCACGCTTTGCCATTCTCTTAAATCCATACTCAAAAGTTCTGATCAGTCAAGAGCTCATCACATCATAGGAACTTCATTCTTTGCTCTTCCTGCGTGCATTTTTTCAGCTATAATGTTTATTCCTTTTACAACTTTTTCATACTTTCTTCTTTTTTATATTGTTGCAGCAGTCAATATAATTCTTCCCGGAATTTATATCGCTCAGAAGAAAATGCCCGAATACAAAAAAGTTCTTTTTTTCGTGATTATCATTATACTTATTCCATCTTTCATATTTCTTCACAAAAAATTTTCGATGCCTTTCGGTTCGGAATTATTTATAAAACATTCAAACGCCGATTTGTTCAGACCCGAAGCTCCGGGTGAATCAATTGTAACTTCAAACGGAAAAATAGTAATCAAAACCAGCGGATACGCACGGACATCAATGGAACGCGCAGTCCTTGCCGCATACATTGTTTCAAGCAGCGAAAAAACACTTATTCTGTCCGGCTGTTCCCAGTTTTTCAGTATTAAATCATTCAGCTATTTCCGGGAAGGAAGAATTTACAGTTATGTTCCCGGAAGTTTTGTTGATTTCAACCGTCCGCCTGTTTCAGGATTGAGCGGCCCGGCAGTTAAGACCGGCGATCTTCTTTTCAAGCTTGCAACCGGAAAAGACCGTTTCGATCTAATTCTGGATATTCCTAATCTTTTCGATATAACCGAAAGCCGCTACAGGTTTTCTCTTCCGGTAATTTCACTAATAAAAAAGAAAATAAATGCAAACGGAATCTATGCAGTTCTCATTCCTTCTACAAAGGAATATACCCGGGAAAGATGTGCAATCTACGGAATTCTAGGGAAACTCTTTTCCAATCACAGTGTCTTTGTCTCGCAGGATTCAATATTGATTATGGCATCGGACTCAAAGGACAGTCTGATCTTCGGCAACAAATCCCTTGAAAAACTTTCAGCTGCAATTGATGCCGAAAAACTTTTTTATGAAGACGTACATTTTCTCTCAAAAATGATGAGCATTAACCTGGTGGATCAAAACATCTCTCCTGACGACAGTTCCGAACGCGGAGACAGATTTACCGATTCACTGTATTCTCTTTATTTTTCGGATAATGCTTCTTATGCCGGAATGATTTCCGAACCGGAACTTCAGCCGTATCTTTCTCAAAAACTGATGAAACACAAGGATATTCTTTTGCCGCTGAAAGAAGCCGAAAAATTCGAATCATCATTTGAATTTGACAAAGAAATGCAGCTCTTGTTTTCTTTAAAGAAATTTCAGCTTGGCTTTGAAATATTTTCCGTTTATCTTGAAAACACTCTTGCATCAAAAGAAAAAATCTATATAAAAGAAGCGGAATTATTTGAGAAAGAAAAAAAATGGGAAGATGCAAGAAACCTTTACAAAGCAGTTCTTGTTCTTAATGAGAGAAACTTTGATGCTAACTGTAAACTGGGACTTATTGCAATTACCGTTCAGGATATCGATTCCGCATTTGTTTACTTCTCAAAAGCCCTGGACATCAATCCGGCGAACAATCTAGTAAATTATCAGATGGGAATTCTTCTTATGTCGCGCGGAGAATATCAAAAGGCCCTTGAATATCTTTTAAAAGCGATTGAACTGAACAATCAGGAAACAAAAACAATTTTCTTCACCGGATTCTGTTATGAAAATATCGGAGATCTTCTCAAGGCGGAGACATATTACAAACAGGCCTATCTGCTTGATCCTCAGGATACGGATATAAAAACTGCAGTTGACCGTATTGCAAAAAAAATCGAAGCTGAAAGAAATAAATGGAAAGAAGAAGTCCGGGATAATCAGCTTGAAAGCGAAAAGGATGTCAATTTCCCTCTTCCAATCAATGAAAGCGCTTTAAAACAGCGCCTCAGCGAAAAAGAATGAGAACATGAAAAAATATTTCGATTCGCCTTATGATTTTAATTGACAAAAACTCACCCTCAAATAGTTTGTTCATATAAACGGGGTTGTAGCTCAGTTGGTTAGAGCGCATGCCTGTCACGTATGAGGTCGCGAGTTCGAGCCTCGTCAACCCCGATAAGACCGGTCGAAAGACCGGTCTTTTTTACTTTAAGAATATCTGCCAAAAAATCCTTGCAAGAATCCCAGTTCAATGAAGATTGTTTTTATACGGAGTTAAACATGAGATTTCTATATTTTCTATACAGACCGTTTCTTTATACAATATTTCCGATCGGATTTGTTTTTATGACATTTGTTTCATTTTTTTCATCCATATTTCTGGGAGAAAAACGCGGAAGAAAAATAATCCTGTTGTATAATAACTTTACGGCTTTTATGATGAGAATGACCATCATAACGGAAGGCATTGAAAATTATGACAGAACAAAATCTTACGTCGTGGTTGCAAATCATAAAAGCAATGCAGATCCGATAATTCTATGGGCATCTCTCAACGCTGATATTCTATGGGTTATGAAATCCGAACTGCTTAAAATTCCTGTATTCGGATTTATAATGAAAAGACTCGGAAACATGGGTATTGACAGAAAAAATTCCAAAAAAGCAATAGCAAGCATCGGTGAAGCAAAAAAAAGACTGACAAAAGGAACATGTGTAGGATTTTTTCCTGAAGGAACACGCTTTCACGGAAATGAAATAGGCCCGTTTAAAAAAGGAGCTTTTCACTTTGCTTCTGAACTCGGTCTTCCGGTCCTCCCCGTTTCAATTTCCGGTTCAGAAAAAATCATTCCGGCTAGATCTATTTTTGTTCATTACGGAAAAGTAAAAGCTGTCATTCATCCGCCTGTTGAAGTAAAAGAAACTTCAGCTGCAGACCTTAATGCTGTAGCAGAGAAAGTCCGGAAAACCATCGAAGCAGGATTCACTCCCGATTACGAATAATCATCGTAATCGGAATTCCGTTTTTTCTCTTTTTTATATTTTGCCCTGTCAAGCTTTGTCCAGCTTTCAACGACATGCCTGCTTAAACGCTCTTCTTCCGTCTGACGTTTTTTTCCGTCGGACGCTTTAGAGGTTTCCTTATTCTTAGTCTTCCTCTGAAATTCTTCGTTTTCCTTGATAGTCAGGGGATATTCATCCGAAAGAAATTCTTCAATAAACTGAAATGCATTTTTTATTTTCCCGGAATCCAACTGACTCAGTATTTCAACCATGCGTTTTTTATTAATCAGTTTATCAAAATACTCATCATCTGCCGGAAAACCCCGGACAGCGGAAAACAAACCGCAAAGTGAAGCTATCTGTGTCGAAAATCCGCCCTTATGAGCTGCGGTATTAGCGGCGAAAGAATTATTTGAATCCGCAATCACGGCGGCGACCGCAATCGACGAATAAACATTTTCGACCGTGGCGCGTGTTATATTCTGAGAAGTTATTTTTGAAATCTTCTCAGATAAATATTTCTCGGCAGTCTGATAATCATTACCTAACACATTAGAAAATATTTCACTGAAAAGCGACAATGAATTCTCCGCCTTATCCGGATTTATTCCGGCTGAAAATAAACGCGGATATAAATCCTTACATCCGAGAAGATAATCAGAAGACTCGGCGAGCGCTTTTACCGCAGACCCGCAGTCTTTTCCTTCGATATCGGAAAGAATGAGTGCCGAACACACAGTCGGCACATCCCTCGTAAAAGAAACAGCAAATTCTATGACATCATCAAAAGATATTTTGCCGGGATAATAAAATCCACAGGCAAACGCTATAATGGGCACCGTCAGGGACTGAAACTCCGGCAAAGGCAATTTTGCCGATTGCGACTCTATATAGATCTGAAATACCCTGTCAGGATGACGGAAACAACCCCATGGAAGCATCGAGCTTGCCTGAGATGACCGCAATGACTGAAAGAAAGAATCCGATGAAATTCTGCGCGCGGACGAAAGAACAGCCGCAATAACAGAAAGCTGTGAAACGCTGGTATAAAGAGCCGGCTTTCTCCATAACGATTCATTTTTTTTCAATGCCTTGATTGTATCAGGGTAAATTTCATCAGCCGTAAAATTAGCTCTTATGTGTCCTTCACTTAATCCGTGAAAGACAGAACCAAGAGCATCTCCGGCTATAATTGATTTAAGTATGTCCTTTTTGTTATTCATCATAATACCGGTGCACTTTTAGTCTTCACCGACCCAAATGTCAAGCTATTGGAAAATCCTTCAAAAATTTCTGGACAAATAAACTTTATAATACAAAGTTTACTTATGAATAAAAGCAAAAAACTGGCAACAATAACATCCGGTTATTCCAAAAGAAAAAAAGATTATGATTCTACCGGAAAATATTTCATGTTCTGGGGATTATGGCTCACATTGACCTGCAATATCGTTTATCTGACAGGTCTTAACAGTTTATGGTTTTTTTCTACAATAGCAGGCGTACTGGTTCAACAGATAGGAATTAAATATTGTTTTAAAAAGCATGGATTCGTTTTTAAGCAGTCTTTAATTATAAGCGGGATTTGGGCATTTCTTGCTCTATCGACAATATTTTTCTTTTTCGTCCTTCCTATAGTCATGGAATTATATCCTCCGAAATACATACTGCCTTTCATCTCAATAGAAATGTTCATGGGACTTGTTATTACCTCGGCTTATCTTAGAAGCCTTCCATTTTTAGCCGGAGCAATGGTTTATCTGTTCACCGGAATATATTTCAAACAACCGGATAACAACACAGAAGTGATAATATTTTCGGTACAGTTCATGTCGGGGTTTTTTCTACCGGGATTATGGAGTACATATGAGTCCAGAAAAAAAGAAATATGAACTGAACCACATTTTCACATCAGAACTGCGTTTTTTCATTATGACGGTTCTCGCGATGTACGAGGAAGTTGATTTTAACTTTCTCAAAAAAGAGCTCTCAGCCTCTGATGGAAATTTAAGTGTAAGTCTTTCTAAGCTTGAGACTGCCGGTTTTCTTTCATCCCGAAAGGAATTTATCAGCAAAAAACCGCGTTCTTTTTACAGAATAACAGATAAGGGTCTGCAGGAACTCAACGCCCATATTGATGCGATTAACCAGTTTAAAAACAAAATACGGAAAACAAAATGAAATCAACGCGTAAAAACACATTTGCAGACATAGAAAAAATAGTAAAAGAAAGAATGAAAACTTCCGAAAGAACAGAGCTGATTTTTTCGGCATGGTTCTTTCTCATGGGTCTTATACTTCTGGAAAAATTATTTGTGACTTTTCCGCTTGGAGAAACTATTTATATAGTATCTCTTTCGGTATTTATCGCTGTTTCTATCAAGAAATATCTGCGCACATCAGAAACCGTCAGCACACTTCCTTATATTATTTTTTCGGCTGCCGGAATGGCATTCGCGGCTTATCTTTTGATTTCTGACAGCATTTCAGGAAAAGCTGAAGCAGAAAAATACATCATGGCAGTTTTTTCTTTTCTGATTTTCGGAATGATAACAATCTGCAGACCGGCGAAAATCAATTTTCCGCCGTTTATTCTTCTGACCGCAGTTTTTATTTTATCTTCATGCAGCTTGCTTGTTTACGAGAAAACCTTCATCATACTTTATTTTTTCATTTCATTATACTATCTTCTTCTGCGGCTTGCAGGTAAGTGACTATAATTTAATAAAGAAATAAATCAATTTCGATGATATGCACCCAAATACCAGCTCCCCGAAGATGGACGAACTGTCCCGTTTATATCTACATATTCATTTGAAGAATTTTTTGGAAAAAGGTCTTTATAAAACTTTGTACTAAAGTAATTAGTAAATCCGTTTGAAACAGAAATACCTCCCGCTAGTCCAGTTGGAAGATAATCAAATCCTGTATAATTTGTTGCCAGTGTTGATTCATAATTGTCTCCGACTACGGTTGTCCCTCCCGGAGCACTGTAAGGAGTTACATTACTGAATTTTGTAAATGTGCTAATACAAAAATCACAATCGAAACTTTCGAAAGAAAAACCAGGATTCGAAAGATAAACAACATATTGAAAATCAGAAGAATATCTTCCAAGAGCTACATTAAAATCATAAATATAATCACCACCAGCAGAATTTTCGAAGTAAACACACTGCATTGTATCACCTCCTCTGAGATCAAAAGTATTATTAGCTACACAAACTATATCACCACTACTTGACCCATCGACGTATAAACAATGGACTGATGTTCCGGAAGCATAATCTGAATTACCTGTCACAATCTGTGTATTGAAAATATAAACTTCGCTTCCAGATAAACTGTTTCTAATATAAACTCCTTTAAATTTTCCTGAAGAGCTATATGGTTTAATGCGTTCATAATTTGTTCGGATCTTACTACTGATAATTTTAACATTTGTTGCAGAATCAATACTCATTGCAACAGAATCTTTGTATTCAGATTCCCCGGTATTAATTCCCTGCAGATCACAGCAGTTAATTTCAAATGAATCTGTTTCCGATACAGTTATATTTGAATAAACGCTTCCGACGGAATACGAATCGACATTAGTTATAACAGATATGCCCGAAAGTTTAACTTTAGAACAATTGCTTATTGAAATACCTGAATTTTCACCAATTACTATTGACTTCGAATTATACTGATTAACCGAAGAAAAATTATTCGACCAACCTCCGGAAATTGTGATTCCGTTATTGAAACCGGAAACCGCAACTGAGTCTTTGTAAGTGCCCGAGGTAAGATAAATAAAACACTCATCACTCTTATTCAAACGATTAATAGCGACTGAAACTCTTTTTACAGGATATGCATCAGTTCCGATATTTTCATCATCACCCGTTGATGAATTTACATAAACCTTATTCAACACTGCTGCTGTAACATTAATTTTTATACTTACTGTAGAGACGTTGCCGGTTAAATCTGATGCAGTGACACGAAAAATCAGATTATTTCCAATATTGAGCGAAGGATTCGGTGTTATGGTAATTATAAGCTTATCATTATCAGTATCTGTTATTTTTTCAGGAGTATATTTCCCATCTAATAAAACAGAATTACCTGTTGAAAAATCCCATGAAACCAGCTCTTTCTCCTTTATTTCTACAATAATTACAGAAGAGGAAGATATAGTTTGTTCGCTCTTTAAAAGTGAACCTCCTGTTTTCACGGAAATTTCAGGTGAAATATTATCGGCAGTAGGAGCAGTAGCTGCGGTCGTAAATGAAAAGGTGTAATCTTCTTTCATTTTATTTCCGGCCATATCGGAAACATTTTTAGATATAAAAACAGTATAAGTACTGTTCAGAGAAAGATCTGATACAGGAGAAGCTTTAAAAGTAATCGATGATGAAAAATCCGAGACAACACATTCAATTTTTGAACCAAAAGAATCTGTGATATAAAATGTATCTTCATTCACTGAAGAAGAATTCATTTGTTCGGAAAACTGAACTTTTATTGACATTTTTGATATTGATACGTCAGTTTCTCCATCCCGTGGCGAAACTGTAGAAACAACCGGAGGAATTAAATCGGGTTTTTTAATCAGTTCTTCCCATATATCGCTTTGGGAACATGAAAATAGAAAAGCCAGAAAAAATACTGACAGAATATTTGAAAAGCGCATTTAGTCTCCAGAGCATAATAGAGCTATTACTTTATTATGAATAATAACTCTATTTTAGAGATGCTCTTTACTGTCAACAAATTCTTTCAATTTATTTGCGGCAAATTTTGGATTTGCAACAACACCTGGTCCGCAAATACAGCCCCCTTCACAGCTCATCACCTCTATTAAATTGCCGGGAGACTTGCCTGTTGCGTATATATTTAAAAGACTAATGCTTTTTTTATTAAACCCATTGATGTACGCCGGAGTTATTTCGGTTCTCCTTCCTTTTTCTTCCAGTATTTTTGTTACAGCAGCTGCAACACCGCCGCTTACCGGAAAATTCCGACCTTCGCAAGTGGCATATCCTAAATCGAAATCCGATTCAGTGCATGATGAAACATCAAGACCTTTTGCAATAAAAAGTGCGCCAAGCTCTTCAAATGTTATTACATAGTCAACATTATCGTCATCTAAACCTTCATGACGCTTTGCGATACATGGACCTATAAAAACATTAACCGCTTGAGGAAATTTTTCACGTGTTATAGCAGCAATATACGACATAGGAGTCTTGGCGTGAGAAACATACTTTTCAAATTTCTGTGCATGTTTCTTTACTGCTTCTACGTACGCAGGACAACAGCTTGTTCCCATCATACCGTCTCCGGAAGCCATTCTTTCAATAAATTCTTCTGCCTCAGTTTGCGCTGTTATGTCGGCACCGAGAGCAACTTCCACGACATAATCAAAACCCAGTTCACGAAGTCCGCCTGAAAGCTGTTTCATTGAAAAAGGAAATTGTCCGGCTATCGCTGGAGCTACAAGTGCGGTTGTTTTTCCGGATCCTGTTAATGATTTTAAAACTTCTATAATCTGACTTTTCTCGACAACCGCACCGAAAGGACACGCTCTGATACATTTACCGCAATGTATACATTTTGAATAATCTATCTCTTCTTTACCTGATGCATTCTTGCTGATTGCACCGACGGGGCAAGCCTCTTCACATGGAACAGGAACAAAAACAATCGCATGATAAGGGCACATTTTGAGACAAAGTCCGCAGTTTACACATTTTGAGCCGTCAATGTGAGCTCTTTTTTCATCGCTCGAAATTGCTCCTTTCGGGCAATTAGTTATGCACGGTTTGGCAACACAGTTGCGGCAAACTTCTGTAACATAATAATTAACCCTGACGCATGCCTTACATGCCTCATCAATAAAAGACAATATCTGCTTATCCGGAGAATCTCTATCAAGTGCTTTATCGACAAAATCAGAAAGCAGACTTTCATCAACGAGCTTTTCATCTTCCAGTCCAAAACCAAGTGATGCGATTACCCTCTGCTTTATTATTTCACGGTCTTTTTCAACACAACAGCGGTGAGAGACCGAATTACGCGGAATAATTTTTGTCGGGATGCGGTTTATTTCTTCTTTCAATTTATTGTCAAAGAAAAGAGAAGCAACTGCCGCCATAACTTCTCTTTTCAGATATGTCATTCTATTATCAACAAACATATTACCTCTCTGAAAGATATGCTATTATTTTCTGAATCGTTGCCGAATGAATTACTTCATCATCGATCTTCACGTAAGGAGGTTTCGAATCATTCGATGCAGCCTTGCACATCCCAAGACAGGCCGATCCTGTGATTTCAATTCTTGACTTCATCTCATCCGAAAGAAAATCTTCAAGTTCAAGGAGATTCGCGCCTCCCAGAACATAGCACGCAGTTCCCGTGCAAATAGTAATTCTCGTCTTTTTCATTTTTCCTCACTTATATAAACTGAAGTTCTGTTTTCTTTAAATATTTGTTTTCAAGATTATAAATTATCTTTTTGATAATATTTCTTCTTATTTCAATTTCACGCGGCATACTCGGATCCTGATGTGCCTCATTAATTCTTGTGCCGACCAAAAAATAAATAATATCATTATTCATCATAAGAGCTATTGCCTCAGTCGCGGCATTTGATTCATCCGAATTTCTGAATTTTCCGCTTTCAAGAAGTTCGGCGATACGGCACAAAGTCAGAATGCCTTCAGTGACAAGATCAATTCCTTTCATTACAGACTTGGGCGGAATGTCTCTGCTGATTTTAGAAATATCAACTTCAACTTCCACATCGAGTTCGCGCGAAACTATCTGAGAAGTTGTTCCGCCGCAAATAATTCTGCATCCTTTAAAGTCGCGTATTCTTTCAGACATTTCACGGTCTTTATCAGAATGCATCGAAGGTCCTGTTGCCAGAAGAAGTTTTCTCGGTTCACGGCAACATATCACTTCACAGGTAATATCATCGTGAGCCTTATAAATATCATGAGCTAATGCCTGCGCGACAATACTCCGTGAAAGTTTCCCAGCTCCAATTCCCGGATCGGATCTAACAAGCTTTTCTATATATTCGCCTGTATTCGCACTTCCCCATCCAAGCGGAGTTGACGCACAGCCCATACCCGACTGCGTCACACCGTCAGAAAAAAACACCAGACGGTTTCCCCTTTCAAGATGTAACGAATAGTAATTTATAAAATTTTTTTTAACCGGCGAGCTTTTTATATCTATACGCTCATAGCTTATTTTTTCTGCACCGTTATTAGAAAGAAAAACAAAACCGGGATTGTCGTATTCAATAATATAAGCATTTCCATCGGGTTCGATTCTAGCTACTGTAAAAGTCGAGTAACCGATTTTCCTTTCAGAACATACCGGAAGAGTATCTATAATAATTTCAGCGCTTTTTCTTATATCCATGCTGTTCAACACAAACACCGATGCCATCTTTGCCGTCAGAGTCGCCAGAACATTCGCCTTAATTCCGCTTCCGAGTCCATCAGCAAGAACAGTAACAATGCTTCCGTCATCAGAGCGTGTCGAAAGAAAAACATCACCCGCAACGCTCATTCCGCTTTTATTTATTTGATAATAATCAACTTCAAAGAAAAGAGAGGATTCATTCATCTTCGTCCTCCTTCATCTCCGAAGCATTGAAAGATTCAATAATCGAGTTAAGAAGAACTTCCGTGCTTGCCGCATTTTCACCAAGAAGCGCTGCAATTGTCTGAACAGTCTGAAGATTTCTATTTATTACACTTTCTGCTTTTTCTATGACGTTTTTCTTTCTCATCATTGGACTTGTTATATCCTGAAAGATTCCACCTGCAACATGCCCCTTCTCAATGAGAAAAATACTGCAGTGATAAAACTTATTCGCGATACGGATATCCTTTTCAAAAAAATCATTACCGGTGCGTATCACATTTGAAAAAATAGAACAGATATTTGCCGGAAGAATTTTCGAAAGGTTAGCGTCTTCAAGACCCGGACGCGCATTGAACATTGTATCGGCCTGTTCTATAAATAGACGGGCAAAATTGAGATTACACTCAATTACAGAAAGAGAATCATCAGCAATTACGACACCTGAAGGCATTGACTTTATCAAAGCATTAGCCTTTTTCTGCGCAAGACGGCGCATATAGGTAACACACATGGATCTTTCCGCTTTCTTATCGATTATTGCCCTGGCAAAATCACGGCATGAATCATAACCGCAGCCACCGCAATTAAGTTCCTGATCCTCGCGCGATTTCCCGGTGGTTTTTAAAACAGCAGCAATATCTTCTTCCCGGTAAACATTTGTATTAACGCAGTTCTTCTCCCACCCTGCACTTATGTCTTTGTACAAAGTAGACGAAATGTATTCGCGCTCGGATGCTTTCTGCGAAACGTTCATACGTTTTAAAAGAAAAGATTCTTTTTTTCCGGCAAGAGGACCATTAATACAACCGCCACGGCAAGCCATGAGTTCGAGAACAATTGTCTTTCCCTTCTCAACCCCGCCAATTCCGTCAAGAACTCCGCGAACTTCACCTATCCCCGAAAATGCCATATAACAATTATCCGCGTGTCTTGCTTCAGAAATAGTTCGTATCATTCCGCCTTCAACCGGATAATAGTTTCCGGCACCTGCTCTCTCTGTTATAAATTCTGCCGAATCTTCTTCTTTAAGATCTCCAAAAATACTTAAAGCCTCTTCAAATGAAACAGAAATGGAAATAAGCGAAGGATTCCTGTCTGCCTCAATTTTTTTTGCAATGCAGGGACCGACAAACACGACTTCACAATCCTTTCCGAAAGTATTTTTGAGCTGTTTGGCGTGAGCCAGAGCCGGAGACATGAGTGGTGTAAGCAGGGGAACCAAGTGAGAATAATATTTACGTATAATCTCCACAACAACCGGACAACATGTTGTGATATTTATTTCACCATATCGGATATTCTCTTTTAACACAGAACTTACCGATTGTGCTCCGAGAGCAGTTTCACTTGCGCCGATAAATCCGCTGCGAACAAACGAATTGATAAATGCGTTTTGGGCTGAAGAAGCAACACATGCTATATATGATGGTGCCACACTTGCTATCAGATTACGGCCTGATGAAATCATATATTTAAGCCGGACAAGATCATTGCGTACACGCTTTGCTCCGGCAGGGCAAACCTCAACACAGCGTCCGCAGTAAACACACGCTTCAGTTATAACAATCGCGTGACCGTCTTCAATTTTTATCGCCTTGAATTCGCACACTCTGACGCATTTATAGCAATCCTGACATTCTGTCTTCTGCGTATAAATGGGACTCTGCGTATTCATTTACTCCCCCCTGAAAGGAAAAGCCGACTTCATTATATCATAAATATTTTCCGGAAGGATTCCCTGATATAGATTATCCCCTATTGACATATTTGGACCGAGAGCGCATTTTCCATGACACAAATTCCCTTTTAGAATTACTCTGTCAGAAAGATTATTCTCTATAATATACTTTTTAATCAATTCAATGCTTTCATTGTTTCCTCTTGAAAAGCAGGAACTTCCCATGCATACCGAAATTACCGTCTTATTATCACAATCCATAATCAACTCCATTGACAAAATAGAGAAGACGGGGTAATCGGTCAAGAAATTAGTGTGATTTTTTTCACATTTATTGCGTGACAATTAACTTTTTTATGAATTATTTAACGGATTTCAGTCTTCGAGTACACTTTTAATGCTGTAACACCCTTTAGTATATCCGAAACCCGTAAACTTAGTGAAACCGGAGGAGTTTTTATTTATACGCAAAGAAATAAATGTACCATTCTTTGAAAAAAGTGCCTTAAACTTTTTAGAATCCAGATAAACCGGCTTGCCGTATTTCGCAGAAAATTCAGCAACAAGACGCAAAAACTCTTTATAATCATCCGCAGAATCAGTTTTTACTGTAAAATCCGAAATTTTATTATCAACCAAAGTAACAAGAACTGAAGAATCATGGTAATTGCCGATTACAATCTTGTCGGATGTCTCAATAAAAGGGAGACCATCAACCTCTTTCAGCAGATCAGTTTTACTCATACCGAGAAATATACCGCGGTAAGAAAAATCATCCGCAGACAAAAACAAAAAAAAAGCAAATGAAACAACAAACAACATCTTTTTCATATACTTACCGGATTACCTTTATACATTTAAAGCTTTAAGCTCAATTAAAATTGAAATTAAAAACTAATCAATTATTTTTCATCTGATTCAAAAAAGAAATTGAACAATCATAAAAACAAATTAACGGTGGAATACATTTTGCACAAAGAGGTTTTATGACTGCATACCTGTCAGTTCCATTCATCTCCATCGCCGCTGCCGTTGTCTTACACATTTCCGCCAGATTTAAAAAATATGATCCTGTAAAAAAAGCAGGTGCCGCCGTTTTCACAATTACTGCAGTTTTTCTTAATGTTGTTTTTTTCTCTTTTCATTTGATTCCCGAAAAGATGCTATTCATTGCTGCAGCAGCATCCGTACTAACCGCATTTATGTTAACAATCATATGCCTTAAGAAAATGTCAAACGGACTAGCCGAAAAATTAACAGAAGTTCTCGCAGATGAAGAATCGGCAAAAAAAGATTTCCGCCCTCTTCACGGAATTTTCGAAAAAATCAGAAAATCGCATGGCGACAAATGCGCAAAACACAGAAATGAAATTGAAGACTGCTTTGAAGAAATACGCCCTGCACTAAACGGCCTGGCTGCGGTAACAGAACAATATTTCTTTTTTCTCCGGACATTAAATTCAAAAATAGGAAATATCATATCCGACGTCGAAATAATGAATAACAGCATCGCTCTCGTGTCGCAAAGCACCGGAAAAACCTATGAAAGCATTTCCAGCTTAGCCGCAGCAACAGAAGAACTTACTGCAACAAACGAAAACATATCCGTCATTTCAGAAAATGCAGAATCTATAACAAAAAATGCTGTAACTTCAACCGATGAAACAATCAATCTGGTTCACCGTCTCCAGGAAGCAAGCGTTTCAATAGAAAGAATTGTTTCTATGATTATGGATATTTCCGATCAGACAAAAATGCTTGCGCTCAACGCTACAATTGAAGCTGCGCGCGCAGGAAACCTCGGGAAAGGATTTGCGATTGTTGCGGCAGAAGTAAATGAACTCGCCGGACAAACAAATAATTCATTGACCGGCATCAACACCAACATCAATCTCATGCGCACAACTTCATCCCATACCGTCGAGAAAGTTAAATCGATTTATTCCATTATCAATGATGTAAAAAGAGAAATATCGAACACAACAGGTGCGATATTTCAGCAGAATGAAAGTGCAGCTGTAATATCATCAGAAACACAAAACGTAGCACAGGAAGTAAACCGCATCAGTGAAGATGCAAAGAATCTTACACGCTCGGCAGACGGAATGGTTGACAGCATTAAGGCGCTTAAAAATGTGGGAATAAGTATCGAACGCGCCACACTGAAAAGCCGCGACCTGATTCATAAAATTTTTGACAACATGAACAAACTTTCAGATTTCGAATAATATCAAGAGGTATACATGGCACAATTCACAGCTCTTTCTCCCGATGTTGAAGTCAACGGTCAGACTGTTCTCTCAATTGTTGCGGGAATGGATACTTTCAGAGAAATCGCACTTGAAATACTTGAATCAAAAGGAATTTCTTCCCCGAAGGAAAATGACTGGTTTTTACAGCAGTCATGGCTCGATGCATTCAAAGAAATCGCCGAAAACGTGGGAGAATACACTTTGATGGAAATCGGACGGCAGATCCCCGAAAACGCAGATTGGCCTCCGCAGGTTAATTCCATTGAAACCGCACTTTCATCAATTGATATAGCCTATCACATGAACCATAGAATAAAAGGCAGATTAATGTTCGACCCGCAAAACGGATCAATGCTTGAAGGAATCGGCCACTATGCTTTCAAACATGATTCTGAAAGAAGAATTACCATGATATGCGATAATCCATACCCAAGTGATTTCGATAAAGGAATAATAGAATCTGCAGCTAATAAATTTAAAACAAAAGGAGACAGAATAAGGGTGACTGCAGACACAGAAAGTCCTTCGAGAAAAAAAGGAGCCGATTCATGTACTTACATAGTTACATGGTAAAATTCTTTTCAATTGGGTTTTTTGATGTTATATTATTACCATAAGAAATCAATAAGGAGTTTTTATGTTTGGAATTGATCCTCTATACATCGCGATGATACTTCCGGTGCTTTTATTTTCGATGTGGGCATCCGTGAAAGTAAAAAGCAGTTTTTCAAAATATTCAAAAATTCCTGCTTCTTCCGGAATGACTGGAAAGGATACCGCGGAGTATATTTTAAGAGCTAACGGACTTGCACACGTTAAAGTCGTAAAGTCCAGCGGATTCCTCTCAGATCATTACGATCCGAAGGCGAAGGAAGTCAGACTTTCTCCCGACGTCTATAGTTCAAACTCTATATCTTCAATCGGAGTAGCTGCTCACGAAACAGGTCATGCTCTTCAGCATGCTGAAAAATATTCACCTCTCGCAATACGTTCAGCAGTCGTACCTATGGCAAGCATAGGATCATGGGGCTCTTACATAATCATATTTCTCGGAATGATAATGAATTCTGCGGGACTAATGCAGCTTGGAATAATACTTTTCGGGGCGGTTGTTTTCTTTCAGATAATAACACTGCCGGTGGAATTTAACGCATCTACAAGAGCAAAAGAACTCGTCAGAAGATACAGCATCGTCGGGCCTAATGAAATCGGCGGTGTTGAAAAAGTGCTCAGTGCCGCCGCTATGACATATGTAGCCGCTGCAGCATCAGCAATAGTTACCCTTCTTTATTATTTAATCCGCCTGGGGCTTCTTTCCGGAAGAGATGACTAGTCGTTCATAAATTCTGACTGCGCCGTATGCAGTCAGAATACCGAAAAGTGCACCTGCTGCAACATCTGAAGGGTAATGAACCAACAGATAAATTCTCGAAAAACTTATCAGAAATGCAGCCGCTATAAACGGAATTGCTTTGCGTCCGATAAAATGATAAAATATCACAGCTGAAGAAAAAGAAGACAATGCGTGTCCGGATGGAAATGAAAATGTAGGAGGCGGCGGAATTATCAAACTAAACCCGTATTCTACGAACGGACGAGGACGCGCAAGCGCATTCTTGAGTATTACTTCAAACAATATAAGTTCAAAAATAAAAGCAAAAGCGGTCAAGAAGGCCGCAGGACGGGTCTTTTTATAAAAAAGAAGAATAACTGCCGAAATCATCCATATTAAAGCGCCGTTGCCTGCACGGGAAACATAAATAAAAAATCTGTCGCAACTTAGTGACGACAGATTATCCCGGACAAACAGCAGCAGCATGAGATCAATTTTTTCTATGGCTTCAATCAAATTTATTTCTCTAAAATTGATATTTACTTGGGAGCATCAACTCCTTTTTGAAAGCTCTTCAAAACAAATGCGATCATAGAAAAACTTACAAGAAAAAGAACAACACTGATATTATTTTTTTCTTTCATCACAACAGCCACAGTAATCATAGTTCCGGCGGTAATCAATCCTGCAATTCTCAATATATTTTTTATCATTTATCCTATACCTCTTCTTTATTAACATGTGATTTTATTTTTTCATTAATCAGGCTTTCCATCGAATATAATCCTTCCGATTTATCCGCAATCCATTTCGCTGCGTGAATCGCTCCAAGAGCAAAAGCGGCGCGACTGTATGTTTCGTGACATAGTCTTAAAACCTGATTCGGTAATCCGAAAAGAATTTCATGGTTTCCGACAATTCCGCCCGAACGAATGCTTTTTACTTTATCAGGATTCAAGTCTAGGGATTCAGCGATTCGTTCAGCTGTACCCGACGGACCTTTTTTGTTCCGAAAATGTTCTTCAATGATGTCGATATCGGCGAATGGAATAATTTCTTTCAGCATTTTCGCCATAACCATGATCAGATTTATGCCGATCGTAATATTCGGCGAATAAAGAACAGCCGTCTTCCGACTGACCTTTTTTATCACTTCAAGCTCGTGCTTCGAATAATGTGAAATCGCCGATACAATTTTAATTCCGTGCTTTGCGAATTCTGAATAATATTTAACAGCAAATTGCGAAGAAAAATCTATGACAACATCCACTGAATTGTCAGCAAAGAATCCGTCCCGAAGAATACTCTGCTTTGATATTATTTCACCTTCCTGCCGGTGAAAACCGAACATTTCTCCTACATAATCGCCAAGTGCGTCAGCCGACTTTCGGGCAACCCACAACAGGTTACATTCATCATCAGAAACAATTTCCTGAGCAACCATTTTGCCTGTTCTTCCGAAACCGAGCAATCCAACTTTCAATAAACACCTCTTTAAACATCAGTTAATATTTTTTAAGTATCACTGAAATCGCAAAAACGAGTCAAACATTTTTCCGCAAAAAAAACTAAAACCAATTAACTTATACTATATTTCAATTGACAGTATATACTGTTTATTGATTTCTAGTTCACATGGGAAATCAAATTAAATACGATGATGCAAATGTCAAAAACCAAATTCTACTTCATGTAGGAGAAATCATATTCACAAAAGGAACCAAAGGCTGGAATATGGACGATTTGTCAGCCAGGGTCGGACTTGCAAAAAACACATTATACAGAATCATCGGTTCAAAAGAAGAAATTATCGAAGAATCAGTTCTTAAACACATAAACGATGTTCAGATCAAATTGTCTTCGATATTTCAGCTAAATGAAGAATACATAGTACGCCTTAAACAAGCAGCAGATATTTTTCCGGATTTATTAAACGCTGTTTACTCCGAATCTTTCGCTTGTGTTTTCAATGATTTTCCTTCCATCGAAATAAATGTAATCAACCGCAGAAAAGAAATAAACAAAAACGTAATTGATTTTATCAAAGAAGGAATCCTCAACAAAGAACTAAAAAACAATATAAATGCAGAAATAGTTTTCGAAGCATTTCAAGCTATAGTTATTTATTATCTTAAAAGTGATTATGAACCGC
>DAOMHE010000018.1:0-20364 GCA_035430785.1 Spirochaetota bacterium
AGACTGCTTTTTGCACTCGATATTGCAGATTCATCACCGCTCGGCGCGGGCGCTCTTGCCGGAGTAAATTACTCAACAGACAGAACAATAACTCAGAAATTGCTTAATTTTAAATCAGTCAATATGAACTCGATGGATTGTGTTGCAGACAGGGATTACATGCTTGATGTACTGTATTTCTGTTCAGTGTGCGCAATGCATTTGTCCCGTTTTTCAGAAGAACTAATTCTCTGGTCAAGTTCCGAATTCAGATTCATCCGTCTTTCGGACAAAGTAACAACCGGTTCATCTATTATGCCTCAGAAAAAAAATCCGGATCTCGCAGAACTGATACGCGGAAAAACCGGAAGAGTTTACGGGAATATGATTTCTTTATTTACTGTATTGAAAGGTCTTCCTCTTGCATATAACCGTGATTTGCAGGAAGATAAGGAATCACTGTTTGATTCGATTGATACAATAAAACTTTCCATTGAAGCGATGATCGAAATGCTAAAGGAAATGACTGTAAACAAAGAACGCATGAGACAGGCTGTTTTTTCAAATTACTCTACGGCTACCGATCTTGCGGATTATCTTGCCCGGAAGGGGCTTCCTTTCCGCGAGGCTCATGAGGTATCCGGCAGCATCGTTAAGTTCTGTGAAACCAGCGGAAAAGATTTTTTCAGCCTCACTCTTGAAGAAATAAAAAAATTCTCAGATTATTTTGAATCAGATATCGTTGAAATTCTAAATCCGGAAAATTCTACAGAAAGAAAGCTTTCACTAGGTTCAACATCGCTTTCTGAAGTGAGAAAACAGATTATTGAGCTTAAAAATATTATTGAAAAAAATAGATAGAAACTAAGCATTGCCTGAGAGGCGAGAATGGATTTTCTGATATTTGAGAATATTTCCAAGAGCTACGGCTCAAACAAGGTAATTGATAATCTGTCAATTGCCGTTCAAAAAGGAGAAATCTTTTCGCTTCTCGGCCCGAGCGGCTGCGGCAAAACAACTTTGCTTAGAATTGCCGCAGGTTTTGAAGAACCTGATGCCGGCAGAGTCATCCTAGACGGTCAGGATATTACCAATCTGCCTCCGAATAAAAGAAAATTAAACACGGTATTTCAGAATTACGCACTTTTTCCGCATCTTTCGGTAAAAGACAATATTGCATTTGGACTGAAAGTTTCGGGATTCGGAAAAGAAAAAATAAACGATGAAGTAGAACGTTACCTGGATCTCATTCAGATGACGGATCATGCCTCTAAAAAACCCGCAAAACTTTCGGGCGGGCAGAAACAAAGAGTCGCCATCGCACGTGCGCTGATCAATAAACCTGATGTACTTCTTCTTGATGAACCTCTTGCAGCACTTGATTTAAAACTCCGTCAGAGAATGCTTGTAGATCTTGACTGGATGCATGATGAAGTAGGGATAACATTTTTATACGTTACTCACGATCAGAGTGAGGCGATGAGTATCAGCGATACAATCGCCGTGATGAATAAAGGCCGCATTGAGCAGAAGGGCACATCTGTCGAAGTTTATGAAGCACCAAGAACGAGTTTTGTTGCTGCATTTATAGGTGATACCAATTTCTTCGACGGCGAAGTTAAAAGCATAGACGGAGATTATTGTCTTCTTTCAGTAGAATCATTTCCTGACATACGCGTTTATAATGACAAGGCCGTAAAACCCGGCGGAAAGGTATACCTCAGTATTAGACCTGAAAAAATCGGAATATCTCATAATAAACCTTCAGAAGAAAAAATCAATCTTCTTAAAGGTAAGGTCGAAGAAATAATTTATCTCGGTTCACATACCAAATACTGGATCAGCGTTAACGGTTTTAGAATTTCAGTAATCGCAGTTCACAGCACATTTATGCTTGATATAAAAGAAATATCTTTCAATGATGAGGTTTACATTTACTGGAGTCTTGACAGCTGTTATATGCTCGAACAGTATAAAGAAGAGGATGAAGCTCTGCTTACGCTTCCTGATGATGAAATTCTAGATCAGGAAACCGTATGAAGCCTTCATCATATTCAAAAAAACGAAATGAATTGTTGAGTTCATTTCCGTCGTTCATCTGGCTTGTAATTTTATTCGTTATTCCAATAGGTGTAATTTTTGCTATTGCTTTCAAAGCAGCGGATCCTTACGGCGGAATAGGGGAAGAATGGACTCTTTCAACTATTAAAGAGCTTTTTAATCCTATATACCCTGCTATTTTCTGGAGAACAATATACCTTTCTCTTATTTCAACATTTATTGCTATACTGCTGGCTCTTCCTGTTGGTTATTATATAGCCCGGACAGGAAAAAGAATGCGCGAAATATTTCTTGTTCTTGTAATTGTTCCTTTCTGGACAAATTTTCTAATTAGAATTATCGCATGGAAAGTACTCCTTCATCCCGACGGTTTTATAAAAAAAATTCTGGTTACATTGTCTCTTGCGGATCCGAATTCGATTTTATTGTACCGGCCTGAAACTGTTTTAATTGTTCTTGTTTATTCACATTTGCCTTTTGCAATACTTCCTATTTACGCCGCGGCTGAAAAATTCGATTTTTCACTTATTGAAGCAGCGAGAGATCTCGGAGCAAGCCGCTTTCAGGCTTTTCGAAAAGTATTCTTGCCCGGAATCAGTTCAGGAATTGTAGCGGCATTTATTGTAGTTCTGATTCCGTCTCTCGGTTCATATGTTATTCCTGAATTAGTAGGCGGAGCTTCGGTTGAAATGATCGGTAGCAAAATTGCCCAGAGAAGTTTTGTTGACCGGAATCTTCCTCATGCTTCAGCTCTTTCTGCGCTGTTGATGCTTGCAGTATTCATTCCGCTTCTCTTCGCGGCTCTCTGGCAGCGTAAAGCCGCTCTTACGGGTAAATCTAAATGAAAAGAGGCAAATTCGCACTACTCATAACATTATTCGTTATGGTGTTCTTTTATCTGCCTGTAATAATTGTGGCAATTAATTCATTTAACAGTGCGCGCTTCGGCGGAGAATGGAAAAGCTTCACGCTTGTCTGGTATTCAAAACTATTTGCGGACAAGAACATATGGTCTGCATTTATGAATTCTCTTTTAATCGCTTTTTCATCCGCAGTTTTATCGATGATTCTGGGATCAGTAGCCGCATTTGCGCTTGAAAAATACAAATCGCGTTTTCAGACCATTCACCGCATGCTTCTTTTTTCTCCGCTGGTTGTGCCGGATATTCTGATAGGGATGAGTCTTCTTATATTCTTTGTTGCCGTAAAAATACAGCTTGGGCTTATGACTGTATTTCTTGCTCATGTAACTTTCAGCATCAGCTATGTTGCAATGGTTGTTCTAGCGAGACTGCAGGATTTTGATTCATCTCTTTATGAAGCGGCTCTTGATTTAGGAGCAGGCAGATTCAATGCAATGCGTCTTGTCGTGATTCCGCTTGTTTTTCCGGGGATTCTTGCCGGAGGAATTATGGCATTCACTCTTTCTATCGATGATTTTGTTATAACATTTTTTGTTTCCGGCGCCGGTGCGGCAACTCTTCCCGGATACATTTACAGCATGATGAAGCACGGTTTTCCGGCGGTAATTAATTCTCTCTCAGTCCTTTTTGTAATCGCTACGTTTTGTCTGGTTTTAATGAGCCGCAAATTTCTGGTTAAACAGTAGAGTTTTAGCCTGAAATATGACGCAAAACATCAGCGTATTGTTCTTTTCCTCTGACTTCGATAATTCTTTTTTCAATTTTTAGCGGTATATTCTGAAGTTCAAAGTGCGGATTATCAATTAGTTTATCCGGATTATTTCTAATTACAAGATACATGTCAGGTGATAAAGCGAATAATTTGCTTTTTTCATCATTATTAATAAAGTATTCATTAAGCTGACCGCAGACTTTTATAATGTTATGAAAACCGGTATGAGAAAATGTGTTTTTTAGATTTGAAATTCTGAATATTTCACAAAATCCTGTGCGATTGCCGGTAAATGAAGAAAACTCTTTAAGAATGGATGAAAAAATTCCGGATAAATCGGATTTACTTTTCTGCTGGAAAGCATAAATATTAAGAATGATTTCTGCAAATTTACTGAAAGCCTTTTCGTCAAAATAATCTGATGATGAAAGAGAACAGAGTGAATATGATTTATTTTTTTTGCTTATGAAAAGAGGAGAACTTATTCCTTCTACTTTTATCTTTTCTCCGGAAATAATGCTATTACAAGCTGAGATTAAGTCAGAAAGTGATTTTTCACCGGAATATTCAATTATTGCAGATTTTTCAAAATCATATATCCCTGAAAAAAAGGAAAAATTTTCAGAAGAATGAATGTTGAGCAATGTTTGAACCGAAACCGACTCTTTAAAGTTTTTTAATTCTGAAGATAGAATGTTATCAATCGAGGAAATTTCAGCAAAGGCATCAGTTTCACTGATTTGGCCCTGTCTGATTTTTTTAATCAGTTCCCCCGCAGAATCTGTACAGGAAATATCATTTGTCATTAGTTTCACCAAGATATATATCTATATTTTTTAAAATAAATTTAGCAATATCTTTTTTTAAAGCTCTGTTCAGTTCTTTTTTCAATCCGTTTTTAAAATAAATCGTTATTTTATTGTAATCGGATTCAAATCCGCTTTCCGAAGAAGAGACGTCATTTGCACAGATAAGATCAAGATTTTTCTCTTTCAATTTTCCGAGTGCGTATTTTTCAAGATCATTTGTCTCAGCTGCGAAACCGGCAAGAATAAGATTTGAGAAATTCATGCTTTGTCTTATTTTGTTTGATTCCATCAGTATATCAGGATTTTTTACAAGAGTGATGTTCAGTTCATCAGACTTTTTTTTAATTTTGACAGGAGATATTTCCTTGAAAGAATAGTCTGCAGGAGCGGCAGCCATTATCAAAAGAGCATTATCTGAGAGCTCATTTTTAACTGCTTCAAGCATATCCCGCGTCGATAACACTTTTATAATCTCATATTTTTTACCTGATAATAGATTTTTATCAACATTGCCGGCAATAAGAACCGTATTCAATCCGGCTTTGCAGGCTGCATCTGCTATTGAGATTCCCATCTTGCCGGAAGATCTATTTGTCATAAATCTGACAGGGTCAAGCATCTCAATTGTGCCTCCGGCACTGACAATAATTTTTTTATCAGATAAGTTTTTTAGTTTCATTATAAATCTGCTCTATGTCCGCAAGTTTTCCTGTTCCTTCATCACCGCAAACCACCGCGCCTTTAACAGGTTCTATGATATAGACGCCGCGTTTTTTCAGTATATCAATGTTATGTGTCACTGCAGCATTATTCCACATATCGGGATTCATCGCCGGGGCAGCGATAACAGGACATGTTACAGAAAGAAATGTTGTTGAAAGCAGATCATCTGCGATACCGTTTGCAATTTTCCCGATTATATTTGCCGTTGCCGGAGCAATAACGAGAATGGAAGCATTCTCTTTCAATTTAATATGCCCCATCAGTTTATAATCACGGACAAAAGAATCCGTAAACACAGGATTTCCGGTAATTGTTTCAAAGAGAAGGGGACGTATCATTTCGGTGGAATTTTTTGTCATTATAACATGAACACTGAAACCCTCTTTGACGTACTTTCTTGCAAGTTCACAGGATTTATAAATTGAAACGGATGATGATACACCGAGAAGTATCTTTTTCATTTTGATCTCCTGAACATTTTTTCAAATTCAATTTCCGATATGTTAAACACAAAAGGCCTTCCGTGAGGACAGCGGAGTTCTGCCCCGGAATTAAACACATAATCAATCAGCGTTTTTATATCTGAATTAGTCATTATATCGTTTGCTCTTTTTGCACTGTGACAGGCAGCCTTGGCAGCAATCATTTCTCTGATACTCTCAAAACGTTCTCCGGCACTTTCTGCAAAATCGTCGATAAAACCATGAATATTCATTCCCTGCAAAACCGACGGAATTGCAGAAACAGCGAAAGTGTCATCAGAAATTGTATCAATGTCAAAACCTATTCTTCTGAATTCTTCGAGATTATCCAAAACTTTTTCGAATTTAGTTTTAGGCAGTGTAATTTTTTCTGAAAATATAAGCGAAAAAGAATCAATATTTTCATTTTTTGCAAGTATTGCGTCAAAAAGCATGCGTTCATGTGCCGCATGAAAATCAATAAAATAGACAGAATTATCCTTTTCTGCGATTATATATTTTCCGAAAACAGTTCCGATTGATTTATAATTTGATTCTGAATTGTAAATTGAGGAAATATCGGCAGTCGTCGATTCTGTGTTTGTTTCAATCTTTGAGTTTGTGCTAAAAAGAGATATGTTAGAATGTTCAGTTTCATATTTCTCAACAAACTCAGTTTCTTGCTGTTTAAAAGATTCACTAGATTCGCTTACAGATTTTTCAAAGACGTTTCCGGCGGAATAGATTCTGCTTCCGAGAATCTTTTTTGCAGTAGAGTAAATCATTGAATCGATATACTTTGAATCAAAGAATTTAATTTCTTTTTTTGCCGGATGAATATTAACATCAATCAGCGAAGGATTTATGTTAATATAAAAAAAGCACTGAGGATATCCGTCTGAAAGAAAACCCTCATAGGCGCGTTTCAGAGTATAATTAAGATATTTGTATTCTATAGGACGTCTGTTTACGAAAAGATACTGGTCAGAACGTGTTTTTTTGAATGCGGAAGGCTTTGAGATAAAAGCCTTTACCGATACATCAACATCACATATTTCTCCTTCAAGGAGCATTGAATAATCATAAAGATCCGATATCCTTGATTTTTCATCCGAAGTTTTTGAAATTACCGAGGGGGCAGTTCCGTCAAATGAGTACCTGAAGGATAGTTCAGGCCTCGATAAAGCCAGAGAATAAATAGTTTCTCTTATGAGTTTTTTTTCCGACTGAAGTGATTTTAAAAATTTTTTGCGGGCAGGGGTATTGTAAAAAAGATTTTCAACTATTACAGTAGTTCCGTCTTCACCGAAATAATCCGTAAATTCAACTGAATCGAATTCTGCAGAAAGCTTTCCTCCGCAATCTAAATTTTTCTCTTTCGACATTATGCAGAGTTTTGCTATAGAAGCGATACTTGCAAGAGCTTCACCGCGAAAACCATATGATGTTATGGAATATATATCATTTACATCGCGTATTTTTGATGTAGCGTGTTCTCTTATCGCAAGAGGCAGATCATCTTTTGAAATGCCGGAACCGTTGTCCCGCACAATTATTTTTTTCATTCCTGATTCAAATACGGATATTTCTATTTCGGAACTGTCGGCATCTATGGAATTTTCAACCAATTCTTTGATTACAGAATAGGGCCCGGCTACAACTTCGCCTGCGGCTATCATATTTTTAACGTTTTCAGGAAGAATTATAATTTTAGACATAATTAAAGATTTCTTAATCATATTAAGTGTCAACTTCAATTCTATCAAGATTTTTATTGACAGAAGAAGTGCAGAATCTTTAATTGTCTTACACGGTGAGCGTAGTTCAATGGTAGAGCCCAGGATTGTGGATCCTGTTGTTGCGGGTTCGAGCCCCGTCGCTCACCCACTATTTCTTTAAAGGCTTTTTAATTTTTATTGAAAAAACTTGACAGAAATCAGTATAAAGTGTGTTTTAGTCGCATAGCTTGCGAGTGTGGCGAAATTGGCAGACGCGCTAGACTTAGGATCTAGTGTTTAAACGCGTGTGGGTTCAAGTCCCTCCACTCGCAAATTTGCGGGAATAACTCAGCGGTAGAGTGCAACCTTGCCAAGGTTGAAGTCGCGGGTTCAAATCCCGTTTCCCGCTCATGCCGCAACAATTGTTGCGGCATTTTTTTTGCTCATTATTGTATTCGAGGTATATCGTGAAAATATTAAAAGACAAAAAACTTGAGAACGCATCCATTGAACTTGAAATAGAAGTTGAAAAGGAAAGTATTCAGTCCAAGTACGAATCTGCATTCACAAAAATCCGCTCAGAAGCAGCTATTGACGGTTTCAGAAAAGGGAAAGTTCCCATGGATATCATCAAGAAAAAATTCACCGCTAAAGCTGATGAAATTGCCTGCGATGACATTATACGTGAAACCTATCTTGCAGCCGTAAAAGAAAAAAATTATAATCCGATTTCATATCCTAAAATTGAATTCGATAAGTTTTCTAAAGATGAAAACCTTAAATACAAGGCGACATTTGAAATTTATCCTATAATCAATCTCAAGGACTATAAGGGCATATCCGCTGAAGAAAAACAGATCGAAATAACTGCTGAAGATCTCAATTTCGAAATTGATGCTGTTAGAGAGCGTTTTGCAGTAATCAACAAAAAAGAAGATGCAGCAGCTGTTATTGAAGACGGTGATCTTGTTAAAATTGACGTTAAACGCACTGATGATTTAAAATCAGATGAGCTTGAGTCGCGTCAGTGGGGAACCGTAACCGTCGTTTGCGGAAAAAATAAGGAAGAGCATGAATTTGATAATTATGTTAAAGGAATGAAAGCTGGCGAAGAGAAAACAGTGAATTTCTCATATCCTAAGGATTATTCAGTTAAAGACCTTGCTTCAAAGAAAGTTACGCATATTATCAAAATTAAAGAAATCAGCGAAAGAAAGCTTCCTGAACTCAATGATCAGTTTGCAAAAGACGCCGGTTTTGAATCTGTTGATCAGATGAAAACGAAAATCAAAGACGATCTTTTGAAGTATTGCACCGACAGAGCAAAATCTATGGCTAAAAATCAGATTCTTGAAAAAATAGTCGAAAAAGGTTCATTTGAAATTCCTCTTTCAATTATCGAAGGTGAAAAGAAATCGGTTTTTGACAGATTTAAGGCTAAAATAGGACTTTCAAGTTTTAATGGAACTATTGCCGATTTTTCAAAAATAATGGGTAAAGAAGGCGATAATTTCGAGAAAAAACTTGAAGAAGAAGCGATGAAATCGATCAAAACTTCATTGACTCTTTCGGATGTGGCAAAAACAGAAAACATAAAAGTTAATCCTGAGGATTTCAAACAGGAAGTTGCAAAAATGGCAGAAAGAGGCCACACGACTGAAGCAGAAGTAATGAAAATGGTAAAACAAAATAATCTTTACGAACAGATTCATTCTGAGATGCTTTTTGAGAAAGTTTACGATTTTCTGTACACCAACGCTAAAATTAAGCAGTTATCACCAATAAGTGTTAAAGAATTCTTTAAATAATATGAGCCGCGAAAGCGGCTCTCTTTTGGTTTTGGCATTTTTTGCCGAAAATTAAGTAATATGTTTTGACTCAATGTATTTTTTTTATACATTGTTATTAGTTCCGTAAATATTATTTCCTACAGGAGTTTTTATGAGCATGATCCCATTTGTAATCGAACAGACATCACGCGGCGAAAGATCATATGATATATATTCAAGGCTTTTAAAAGACAGAATTATATTTTTAGGTGAAGCGATCGATGACCATGTTGCCAATGTAATAATTGCACAGTTGCTCTTTCTTGAAGCTGAAGATCCATCGAAGGATATTCACATGTATATAAATTCTCCCGGCGGAGTGGTAACTTCAGGGCTTGCAATTTATGACACAATGCAGCTTATCAAAGCAGATGTTGCTACTCTTTGTGTGGGTCAAGCTGCGAGTATGGGTGCTTTTCTTCTTTGCGGCGGCGCAAAAGGTAAAAGAGCTGCTTTGCCGAATTCAAGAATAATGATACACCAGCCTTCCGGCGGATTCAGCGGACAGGCTTCAGATATCGAGATTCACGCGAGAGAGACTCTTAGTCTTAAAAAACGCCTCAATGAAATGATGGCGGCTAACACCGGAAAATCTCTCGAACAAATTGAAAAAGATTCAGATCGTGATAACTTTATGACATCACCTGCTGCACTTGAGTATGGTCTTATTGATAAGATACTTGAGAAGCGGGCATAATTGAGGAAAAAAATGGCAAAAAAAGAAGCTAAAAATCCTAAACAGCCGATTTGTTCTTTCTGCGGAAAACCGCAGGAGATGGTCAAAAAAATGATCGCCGGTCCCGGGGTTTTCATCTGCAATGAATGTATTTCTCTTTGCACGGAAATTGTTGAAGAAGAAGAATTTATGGGTGATGAATCACCTGAAAAATCAATTGCAGATATACCAAAACCGGCTGTTATAAAAAAATATCTTGATGAGTATGTAGTAGGTCAGGATCACGCAAAAAAAGTCCTTTCAGTAGCTGTTTATAATCATTATAAAAGAATATTTTCAAATTCAAGACTTAAGAAGGGTGATGTTGAAATCGAGAAAAGCAACATTCTGCTTATCGGTCCGACAGGAACAGGTAAAACCCTTCTTGCACAGACTCTTGCCAAGCTTTTGAATGTTCCATTTGTTATAGCTGATGCGACAAGTCTTACTGAGGCAGGTTATGTCGGTGAAGATGTTGAAAATATTCTTCTCAGGCTTATCCGAAATGCTGACAGTGATGTAAAACGCGCCGAAACCGGAATTATTTACATCGATGAAGTAGATAAGATTTCACGTAAATCTGAAAATCCTTCAATCACTCGAGATGTTTCCGGAGAAGGCGTTCAGCAGGCTCTTTTGAAAATTATTGAAGGAACTGTAGTGAATGTGCCTCCGCAGGGAGGACGTAAACATCCGCATCAGGATTATATTCAGATTGATACACGCAATATTCTATTTATCTGCGGCGGTGCTTTTGTCGGTCTTGATAAAATTGTTCAGAACAGAATTTCCGTTAAATCAATCGGTTTCGGAGCTGACATTAAAACTAAAGAAGAACTTAAAAAATCAGATATAATGAAACTTATCGAGTCGGATGACCTTGTCAAATTCGGTGTCATTCCTGAGCTGATCGGAAGACTGCCGATGATTGATACTCTTGAAGATCTTGATGAAGAAGCATTTAAAATGATTCTTACTCAGCCGAGAAACGCTCTAATTAAGCAATATCAGAAAATATTTGCACTTGAAGATGTTGAACTTGAATTTACTCATGAAGCTGTATGCGAAATTGCAAAAATTGCAATAAAACGCGATTGCGGTGCACGAGGGCTTAGAACCGTGCTTGAAAAACTCATGCTTGATCTGATGTTCGAAGTACCTTCAAAGAACAATGTTCAGAAAATCACTATAGATGAAAAGGTTGTTTTGGGTGAAAAGAAACCTGAAATAAAACTGCGTAACAGGGAAAAGACCGCATAGTTATGAAAAAAACAATAGATGATTCAAAGAAATATCCGTTATTGCCGTTGAGGGATGTTGTAATTTTCCCTCACATGGTAATTCCGCTGTTTGTCGGACGCGATATGTCGGTCAAGGCTCTTGATAATGCAATGCAGAATGACCGTCTTATTGTTCTCATAACACAAACAGATCCTGATATCGCTGTACCTGAAATGAAGGATCTTCATAAAGTCGGAACAGTTTGCGAAATTCTTCAGTTGCTTAAGCTTCCTAACGGAACGATAAAAGTTCTTGTTGAAGGAATCGGAAGAGTTTACGTTGACGATTTGCAGGAAACAGAAGAAAAATATTTTGAATCATCAGTTAAAATTTTCGAAAAACAGTACGATGTAGACGATTCTGTATTTCAGTTGAAAGAAGAATTGTTTATTGCCTTTGAAGAATATATTTCACAGAATAAGAAAATTCCGAAAGAAGCGCTGTCAAGTGTCAGAAACATCGAAGATCTCGCACACATGACGGATGCCGTATCCTCTTATGTCTCAATGAGAGTTGAATTAAAGCAGACTCTTCTTGAAACTGCGAATCCGGCAGAACGGATTCCTTTGCTTATCAAATATATTAAAGGTGAATCAGAAGTTCTTGAACTTGAGAAAAAGATACATTCTCAGGTTCGCCGCCACATGGAAAAAACGCAGAAAGATTATTATCTTAACGAACAGATGAAGATAATCAAAAAAGAACTTAATGACGGTGAAGAACCTGCAGATGAAGCTGAGGAGCTCACAAAATCCGTTGAGAAATCACAGATGTCTGAGGAAGCTAAAGAAAAAGCTTTCAAGGAAATTAAACGTTTATCCAAAATGCCGCCTTTATCAAGTGAATCTGCCGTCGTCAGAAGTTATATCGAATGGCTTAGAGATCTTCCTTGGCAGGAAAAAACCAGAGACAATAAAAGTGTAGAACATGCTAAAAACGTGCTTGATGAAGATCATTTCGGTCTTGATGAAGTCAAAGAAAGAATTATTGAATTTATAGCTGTTAAACATCTTTCAAATAAAATTAAGGGACCTATATTGTGCTTCGTGGGCCCTCCGGGAGTCGGTAAAACATCTCTCGGCATGAGTGTTGCCCGCGCTTTAAACAGAAAATTTGTACGCATTGCTCTTGGCGGTGTCAGGGATGAGGCTGAAATTCGCGGTCATCGCAGAACTTATGTCGGTTCTCTTCCGGGAAAAATTATTCAGGCCATGAAAAAATCTGGAAAATCAAATCCCGTGATTCTTCTTGATGAAATTGACAAGATGTCCACTGATTTCAGGGGTGATCCGTCAAGTGCGCTTCTCGAAGTTCTTGACCCTGAACAGAATTCAACATTTCAGGACCATTATATAGAGATTCCTTTTGACCTGTCCCAGGTTCTTTTTATAACAACTGCGAATGTGGCTCATCAGATTCCGTTGCCTTTGCTTGACCGAATGGAAATAATCGAAATCGGCAGTTATACTGAGATTGAAAAACTTAATATCGCAAAGAAATATCTTCTTCCTAAGCAGATGAAAGAAAACGGTATAAGCGAATCTAATCTTTTGATCTCTGACGATATGATTTATTATCTTGTCCGTCACTATACCCGTGAAGCAGGTGTAAGAAGTCTTGAAAGAACAATAGGAAAAGTATGCCGCAAACTTGCTTGTGAACTTGTTGAGAATATAAAAGAAGAAGAAAGATCAGCTTTTGTTAAAGAAATAACTCCTGAAGTTCTTAAAAATTATCTCGGTGCAGTAAAGTATAAGGATAATGAAAAAGAAAAACAGAACGAGATCGGGCTTGCTAACGGACTTGCATGGACTAGTGTCGGCGGTGATGTTATGCCGATAGAGGCATCTCTTGTGAAAGGGAAGGGAAATCTCATGCTGACAGGCAAGCTCGGCGAAGTCATGCAGGAAAGCGCTCAGGCAGCTTTTACTTATGTCAGATCAAACCTCCATATTTTTAATATTAATCCCGATCTCACAACTGAGTATGATCTTCATCTCCATGTTCCGGAAGGTGCCATTCCTAAAGACGGTCCTTCTGCCGGTATCACAATGGGGGTTGTCATTGCATCACTTTTGTCGAAAATTCCTGTGAAATGCAATGTCGCAATGACAGGCGAAATTACATTGAGAGGGAAGGTTCTTCCAATCGGCGGATTGAAGGAAAAAGTAATCGCCGCGCACAGACTTGGTATAACAGAGGTGATAATACCGAAAGATAATGAATCAGATATAGAGAAAATACCTGAAAGCGTAAGAGAAAAAATAACTTTCCATCCTGTGAGAAAAATGGAGGAAGTTTTATTTCTTGCTCTTGAATCGCCTGAAAAACTTATGAAAAATGATTCCGAGAGTCAGGAATTTTTATCTTCTACGTCAAAAGATAACAGCGGAGAAAAAGCAATTCACGGTTAATTTTTTTCGAGAACATAAATGATTCGGTTTGAATTGCTTTTAACCTTTTCTTTTTGAGTGCTTGAGAATTTGTCTATGATTTTGAAACCGTTTTCCTTCGTGATTTCATCAAATTCGCCGGTTCTGTATGCGCGCATTGTATGAGAATCTGTAAGTTGTTTAACATCTGTTCCTCCGCTGATTTCATAGCGGTAATCAACCTGGACTGTTACAACATCAGAATCATTTATTACATTAAATCCTCTTTCTCTTTTGATTTTTTTCCCTGATGCGATTGTCGTAGAAACATGGCTGATTTCTTTTTTCCGAATTAGAAGGACAGGTTCCGCGCTCCAAATTTCAAAAATTGCGATTCCGTTTTTTTTAAGAGCATTTCTCGTATTCCAGAGAGCCAAATTGATTTCATTGTTATCCAAAAGATAATCCATTGAACCGAAAAGACTTATTGCGCAGTCATATTTTTCAAAGTATTCAAATTTTTTCATATCCGATACAAGAAATTCGATTCCGCCGTATCTTTTTTTTGCAATCTTTATCATGTCTTCGCTGGAATCAATTCCGGTGCATTTTACCGCTTCACGGCTTAAAAGATTGCAGTGTTCACCGGTTCCGCATCCAATATCCAGGAGATAAACGGGTATTTTATTGGGCAGGTAATTTCTGATAAAGAAAACATCATTGGCGATATTTCTCCCATTATTTTCTATAAAATAATAATATTCAGCCAACTCGGAGTATAGTTTCATCACATTATAACAAAATTAAATTTATTTTTAAGATAGTCTTTTAAATATCTTTCTGACTCATGAGTTTTTTCAATACTGAATAAATCAGCAGCAATTTGCTCGCACTCGGCTATTGTCACATTTCTGATTATCTGACGGATATGATTCATAAAAGATGCGCTCATAGAAAGTTCTCTGAATCCAAGACCAAGGAGAAGCATCGTATATTTCGGTTCTCCCGCGATTTCTCCGCATATTGAAATTGATGTATTTGTAACCTTTGCAATTTCAACAACACGTTTAAGCATCCGTAAGACAGAAAGATCAAGAGGATTATACAGGTACGCTATTTTTTCACCGATACGGTCAACAGCCAGAGTATACTGAATCAGATCATTAGTACCTACAGAAAAGAAATCAACATGTTTGGCGAGAATATCTGCTGTTATTATCGCAGCAGGCACTTCCATCATTATTCCGAATTTTATATTTTCATCAAATGAATGGCCCTCAGATCTAAGTTCGTATTTAACTTCTTCAAGAATTTCTTTTACGCTGTAAATTTCATTTACAGTAGAAATCATTGGAATCATAAGTTTTACGTTTCCAAAACTGCTTGCTCTCATAATTGCGCGAAGTTGAGTTTTGAAAATCGGGATATTCGCAAGCGAAAATCTGACAGCACGGCATCCGAGAAAAGGATTTCTTTCAACATATTCTTTATTAAAAGAAAATATTTTATCTCCGCCTACATCTATTGTTCTGATTGTTACAGAAGCCGGTTTGAAATATTCAATAACTCTTACATATTCTCTAAACTGTTTTTCTTCATCAGGAAGATTTGAACCGATAAAAAGAAATTCAGATCTGAAAAGACCTATACCCGAAGCGCCTTTTTCTTTCATTATGCGCATTTCTTCAGGCAATTCAATATTTCCATTAAGAATTATTCGGGTTCCGTCTTTTGTTACTGACGGCTGATATGTTAATTTTGAGAGTTCTTTTTCGAGAATAAGAAGTTTCTGCTGATGATCAATATAATCCTGAATTTCTTCATCAGTTGGATTTATTAATACCTTTCCATGAACACCATCAACTATAACCTTGTCACCGTCTTTGATTTTGCTTGTGCCGTGTACTGTTCCGACTATTGCCGGAATTTCAAGTGCTCTTGCCAGTATTGCCGTGTGAGAAGTTCTTCCTCCGGAATTTGTCACAAAGGCAAGTACATTATCTTTATTCATGGAAGCGGTATCAGACGGAGTCAGTTCGGCAGCAAAAACGATTACTTCATCCTTTAAATCCGCAAGAGATTCGAACTCAACTTTCTGAAGGTTTCCTATAAGACGTTTATGGATATCTGAAATATCCAGAATACGCTCGCGCATATAATCATCTTCAATTGAATCAAGAGACTGGATTAGTTGAAGAGATATATCGTTTAGAACCCATTCTATATTGCGTTTTTCTTTTTGTAATATTTCAATTGCTTTCTTTACTATCTGAGGATCCTCAAGAACCATCAAATGTGAAGTGAATATATCCGCCATTTCATCAGAAAGAGAGGAGGCGACCTGTTGCTGAATTTCCTTTATTTCCTGTTTGGTCTTTGAGACTGCAACATTCAGTCTTGATATCTGCTGTTCAACTTCAGATTCAGAAATTGAATATTTCGGTATTACTATTCGGGCGCCCTTATATAAATAAGCCGTGCCGATTCTTATTCCAGGGGAAGCAACAATACCGTTTAAAATTTCTCTTGCCATCACACTACCTGATAAAATGAAAGTAAAACACGACTAATAAGGTATACGGCTTATTATATTATCAATAAAACGCTTTGTCAAGTGCAATGAAGACATTATAATAAATAAATGATTCATCAAGGGAAATTGCCCGGAACCATAATTCCGGCAGTTTCTTCAAACCCAAGCATTATGTTTGCATTCTGAATTGCATTCCCTGATTGACCCTTCATCAAATTGTCAATTATGCTTGTTACGAGAATTTTTCCAGTTCTTTCATCGAAAAAAGGCCGTATGATGCAGAAATTTGATCCTCTGACATCTGAAAGATTAGGCGATTTTGATGTTACTCTAACAAAAGGTGATTTTTTATAATATTCAGAAAAAACTGAAACAAGTTCCTCTGACGAGATTATAGATGACGGATCAGCATATACATTTGAAAGAATTCCTCTTGATATCGGAACTACCTGCGGAATAAAGAAGAGTTTATGTCCGTCATTTTTAAGATTTATCATGTTTTCAACTTCAACTAAATGCTGGTGTCTGCCTTCGCGGTACGTATTAACATTTTCATGCCTTTGGGGATAAAAATTGGCCGCACCTGGGTTTTTGCCTGCACCTGAAACTCCGGACTTGCTGTCTGCAACAAGAGTACCTTTTTTTATGAGACCCAGCTCTGTCAATGGAATAGAAGCAAGAATCATAGATATCGCAAAACATCCTGGATTTCCTACAATTTTTGCATTTTTAATTTTTTCACGGTTAAGTTCAGGCAAACCATAGACTGAATGTTTGAGCAATTCAGGTGATCTATGCTCAGGAACCATTGATTTGTTTTCTGCATAAATTTTATATTCTTCAACAGTATTAAAACGGAAGTCACCGCTGAAATCAACAACAGGAATATTTCTTTCAAAGAAAGGTTTTATAATTTCCATTCCTGCCTGATCTGGTGTTGAAAAAAAAGCTATATCAATTGAATCATAGTCAATTTCCGACAGATCTTTTACTTCATTATCATAAAATCCGGTTAAGCTTGGAAAAATATCATTAATCTTAATTCCGGTTTCTTTTCTGGCAAAAAGCTGAGTAGCTTCCAATTCAGGGTGACGTGTTAAAATTTCAAGAAGACCAAGACCGCCAAAACCCGTAGCACCGACAATTGCGCATTTCTTCTTCATAAAACCTCATTTATAAACACAAAAATCATTTAAACCAATAATATTTTCAGTCATATATGGCAAATAAAAAAAGATAATACCCAATTTTGTGATTAAATGATATCTTACATTACTTCCGATAATATATATTATGTCTCATAAGGGCGGGATTCTGAATGAGTGACCCCCGTAAACGAAGTGCGTCACCCTAGATTATTAATGCGTAACCGATGAAAAGAACTCATCAAAGCTAATGTTTTTTGATTTAATCCTTGATTTTTTGCAAGCTTTTTTTAGCGGTAAAGTTGTATTTTAATTAATTTAATAAATTTTGAGGTAGCTATGAGCAAGAAAAATGAAACAGAAACAAAAGTTGAAACTGAGCTTAATGCAGCTGAAGGCTTTTCTCCGGAAGAATCTCCGGATTATCTCGCCGCGCAGGACGTAACAGAATACGAACTGCCCGCCGACATCGAGCGCGAAGCGCATTTTTACACGGAAGAAGATCCAACGTTACTAACTCACTTAAAAAGAGCGGTCAAATATCACAGTGAAGAAAAAGAGTCAAGAATTGCCGGACACTGGACTGTAACCGTAAAAGGCTACAATCCTGAAAAAACAGATTTTAGCATTTTAGTTATGAGCAGGACTGGACACTGCCCAATGACTGAAGAAATAATCGAACACGGCTACACCGGAAAATTTAAACTTGTCCTGGAATACTACAACCCATTTAGACACGTCAAAGGATTTCAAAAATACGGACGTGAACAAAAAATGCGCGGCGGCTGGACGACAATCACATCAAAAGAATTTTCAGTCATGGGGAAAGTGGCTAAAACAACGGGAGACGCATCACCTTTTCAAGTTCCTAAGTTTGACATGAAAGCAATCACAGACTTTCAGGCAACAATGGACACAATCAACGCGACAGCAAACCAAGCAATGGCTTTACAGATGCAGGCACTCGCCAACCGTCAGCAGATTGTTGCTGAAGGTGTGCATTTAGGACGGCTTGAGAAGGAACTTGAGTTGACCAGGAAAGAACGTGACACGTTTCATCAGCAGACTCTTGATATGCAAACGCTCATGCAAGAAATACAAAACAAGCAAGGCGGCGGCATGCTTGACGGTCTTATGAACATAGCGCGAATGCTTCAGACGCCTGAAAATGGTTCCGGAGATCCATCAAAAGGTTGATTTTTCACGGTTTTGTATAGACAAAATAATATTACAGTTTCAAGACATCAAAAAAAGGGCATTTTTGCCCTTTTTTCATGCTCATTAATGGTTTTGCTCGTCCGGCGTATTTGCGCCTCTCTACGTGGCAAAGCAAACGTTTTCACGGCATACGCTGAAAGCATCCGAGACATCAAAACGCCCGTTTTCGGTCTTTTCCGGAAATGTGCTGAAAACAAGTGTCAAAATGAGCGTTTCTGACGTTTTAGTCAATTATATTAATCTTAATTTGCATTAATGCAATGTGTTTATTATTACTTTGTGTAAAATATCTTGTAGTACAATATTGTATTTCTAAATTGTACTACAAGATAAAGCGTCAATTATGGTTTTAATTCGTAATATGATATATTTTAATAGCTTAGCCAGGACAAAAGATTAATCTCCGTAATGCGTCCACATCGACAAGACAACAATCGTCTTTTCTTTCTCATGTACGGAGTAAACCAATCTGTGCTGAAGATTAATCCGGCGTGAATACGCGCCTTCTAAATTGCCGTGAAGTTTTTCAAACTTGTTTCCGGAAACGTAAGGATTTTCTGAAATAATTTTTAGAAGGTCTTTGACTTTTGATTCTAAAGATGTTCCCTTGATTTTTTCAATATGCTTTTTGGCTTTCTTGGTGTAAACAATCTTATATCTCACCAGTTAACTTCCTCACATTCTGACAAAGGAGTTTTCAAACCTTCTTCAATTTCCTTTCGTGTTTTCGGGTTGCTGTTTAAATAAAGTGTTTCTTCAAGTTCGGATAATTCTGCCGCTGAAATAAGACGATAAGACCCGTCATAATAACAGCTTATAAGATCCTCAATTTTTTCTTTTTCCGTTTTCATAAAATCCGCTTTTTTCATTCCGGCGCGCTTCGCAGCTGTCTTGATTTTATCGTCCGATATTTCAATTGTTAAACGCATTATCACACCTCAATGAATCCAAGTTATTGTTTCTTGTGAATAATTCAAGCGGTTTTTTTCTTCGCCGTCAATTGGTTTATTTTACGTTTGAGACTCGGCGGAATTACCGGTTTCCCTTTCGACTTTCTGTAAATTGTCCAGACTACAAGACCGGCTATAATCCATTGAGGATTACCGAACAAATTCCAAGCCCCGCCCAATGCGGAAGACGGAAGATTTTTTATAGTGTCCTTTATCTGATAGAAAGCGGTATTAGACGCCGGATCAGCGCCCATATTTAACTTTGCACTTACTGGGACATGTTCTTCCCAAAGTGTTGTTGTGTCAGACGTGAAATAATTGATTTTGTTTATCGCATAGTGTGATAAAACTTTTCCCTCAAGTTTGTCGTAAGCATCTCCGCCGAAACCTAATGTTGAACTTTTATCCGGATTATTGAAAACAGAATTAGCACCGAAAGAACCTATTTCAACAAACTTGACACCGCCATTTTCCGCGCCTTCCAAGTGGTCAACGTGAATATGATAATTCCATAAGCTTATACCAATTCGCCAATTGAAATACTTATGAAGCATGCAAAAGAAATACGGCATAAGATTATGCGGACGGATATAAAAGTCACACGCTACATTTCGAGAATGCGCGCGCGATGGATAAGGGTCAATATTTGGATCCCGATATAAAGACGTGATTTTTATATCTTCGATTTTATCAGCAAGATCATAATTATTACTAATCCACATATTAAAAAAAGTTACAAGATCCCGCGAAATTGCATTCGACAAGTATTTGAAGTTATCAGTATAAAAGCCTCCTGCCGACTTTGAATAAATCGGCAGGTTTTCGGCGGTCTTTATGTATTGCCCTTGCTCATTGAATAGACGCATTTTATTTCCTGTTGTTTTTTAATTGCTGATAAGTGCCGTCAAACGGACATAAATATTTTGCATTATCTT
>DAOMHE010000019.1:0-20225 GCA_035430785.1 Spirochaetota bacterium
GAATTTTTTCTAGTCCATCACACTGATATTCAATCTGCTTAGCATACGAAGGACTGACGGTAATTACTTTATCCGCAAATCTTATTCCCGAAGCCATGCAGTTTACACGGTCAGTATGAACAGGATCCATAAACTCATGAGCTCTCCAGTCAGGAAGATTAAAAAGACGGAAAATATCAAAACCGCTTTCATATCTGGCATATGCATCAAAGTACTGCCATCCTCCGTTATGAATGATATGGAAAAATGTAGTCTTATGAAAATTCGGGTTGGTATTATAAACGTGATCGCTTCTGACGATACCGTTAAAAGGTCTGATATATGCATCGTTTGTGAAAGTGAAATACGGTTTGAGCCCGAATGTACAGATAACTTCCGCGCAGGCTCTTGCGAAACCGACTCTGTGTGTTATCTTTTCAGAACTCTTAACACCCCAATATAAGCCATCGAAAAGTTCGTGGTGATCGAGCAGAAAATATTTCACACCGTCAACAACCGCAGAATGAACGCCTACCTCATAATCCGCATCAAGAATCTTGAAGCGCACATTTACTCCGGTATATTTCACACCGTATTTATCTGACGCAGCCTTCATCTTTGCCGCAGACTTAGAATCACCGTTTCTGTAATATGGAGTAATTACATAAACTTCTTCTCCGTTTGATGAGAGTTCACGAGGCAGTTCAAATACAACATTTGCAAGTCCGCCGCTCTTTGAAAACGGATCAGCTTCAGCAGACATAAACACCCATGAACCTTTATTATTATGACTGATTATAGCCTTCCCGAGTTCAGCAAGTTTTTTGTCCGTGCTTTCGGAAAGCTGAATAAAAAGAGAATAAATCTCATTCTTATCTTTATAATTATTTATATGCATGTGAAACAGAATGCGCTTGATTCCGAGTTCGAGATAATGCCTTTCATTTTCCCAGAATGCAGGTATAAGATTCTCGGAAATATATTTTGAAAGAGTGATATAATCTGAACAGTTTGAAGCAAATTCATTAAATGCAAAATTTGAAGGAAACACGGAATTACGCGATATTGAACAAAGTCTGTAAAACGAATCCTTAAGAAAATCGATATAACATTCACCGATGTTTTCAGTTTTTTCAAAACGCAGAAATTTTGCTCTCTGTGTATAAGAAACGACAACATTAATACGTGAAGTCTTAAGCTCCCGTCCGGTGTAATAATTATAGTGACCAGTAATCGGAGAATATAACGGATCCACTACCCTGTAAAAAGCATCATCTTCAATAGGAAGATTCTGATTATCAAACTGAAGCGTCGCACTCTGGTTTGAATCAGCAAAGTTGAAAGCTGCAACCCAGATATTCCTGCCATCAGTTTCAGCCTTTACTGCAGCAGCTACCATGTTATTATTTGCCCAGATAAGATGGCCCTTTCCGCGCACATTGCGGTGAAAAGAATAAAGCTCTCTGTAATAACGCTCGATACCTCTGTTCGAATTTGATTCGAACTGGTTCCAGTTTACATAGATATTATCAAGATAAACCTTCCAGCCTTCACCTTCTGCTCCACCCTCATAATCCATGATAATATTGCTGAGAAAACTAATGAGACCGGCGGCAGCCTTTAAGCCGCGATCACCGAAAGTATTCATTGCACGGCGTTCATCATGATTTCCCAATATACCGACAAGTTCTGTTCCCTTGCATAAAACAGAAGGATAGTAATTGTCATAGATATGATATATCTCGCGAACATCGCTCTTTCCGTGAATAATATTTTCCGAAACCTTGAACAATGTTGAGTTATAAGGAATGATGCCTGAACGTGAGAGAAAGCGCTCATGACCCCAGAAGCACTCCGCTATATTTATAAAAAAGTTTTTCTTTTTGCGTCTCAATGCTCTTTCAACGCGGAACATCATATACTGGTGAACGGGAATAGCGATGGTATCGCGGCACTGACTGTCGAAATATCCAGTGGTAATAAAATGCTCATCCCATCTATCATTGACGATGATACGTCCTTCAACCATCTCTTCGGCTGTTCTTCTCTTGCCGTACATGTATGGATAGTTGTTTTTCTTCATCATTATCGGAACGGCATGAGCCGAATCGAAACGGATGCCGTCAATATCATATTCTTCTATGAGTCTGTCAACAGACCCGGCAAGCCACTCCCAGACTTCATAACGTCTGTAATTGAAAAGTTTGCCGTCATCCCAGCTTCCGTAACGTCCGTCAGTTGAAGCCCTTGCAACAAGCTGACCATCACCGCCATAGCAATAAACCACATCTTCTTTTGCAACTTCATCGCTGTAGCGGTTCAAATGAGGAATACAATCTACGATTATCTTAATTCCAAGCTTATGCGCTTTTTTGATCAGATCTTTAAATTCTTTGGCTCCGCCAAGTGAAGGTTCGATTTCGTGCAGGCTCATAGGAGAAAAAGGCGAAGGAGAAGTTGCGCCTGCCGCCCAGTCCTGACTGTTTTCTCCCCGCTTGAATACTCCAAGCAGATAAAGCGAAGTTACATAATAGCGTTCTTTTAAATCATCAAGATGATCGGCGATATCAGAAAATCTCCCGAGCCTGATGACCTCACCGTTTTCATTATAAACAAGCCCAGGGTGACCTTTTTCGTCCTTCCAGTAAGTTCCGGTATGCCCGTGAATATCGACAAAAATCTCAAGGCAGATCTCTCCGGCAAGATCAGGAATAACATTGATTCTTCCGTTTAAACCCTCGCCTTCAACCCACTCAAAAGAAGATCCGTTTTTATAAACTACGCAATAATCTCTGTGTCCGTAATTTTCGAATCTCAGCTTTACACTTTTGTGAGATTTTGTCTGATGCGTAGAAAGTGGAAAATCTTCGTACGAAATTTCACTTTCTACGGGAAACTCGCTGTCGGAAAGATTATTATACACTCTCAGAAAATAGTTTTCTATTTTGTCTGAAAGATTGAATTCGAGTTCAAATTCTTCGCCTGTTTTAGCATTGAAGAAATTTTCAGCAAGAGGGGCATCGTATTCTTTCGGAGAAAAAATACGCTCAAGAGCTATATTCGCACGGTTTCTGATTTCGTGAAGATCGTGTCCGGATGCAGAAACAAGAAGGCGAACAACTTCATGAAGGTATTTCCTTTCGCCGTGCTTTTTATATATTCTTGCAAGACGTATAAGCTCTTCAACACCTGAAAGATTTTTCTCATAATCAAAATTCATTTCATTCATTTTTTCGCGGGCGTCAAGAAGCTCCAGAATATTCCCGCGTGTCTCATCTGTAAACTGCGGAACTACGTCCGAAATTTCTGCAAATTCGCCGATTTCCCTGTGCTCGGAAAAATCAATAACACTTTCTACAAGATTATGAAGAAGAAGCGCAACTTCAGGCGGATAAACATCAATATGGGCAAATCCTGTTTCAATAGCCCGTTCTTCAACCATCAGCAAAGAAACAAGCCCCTTGAAAAGCGAATCATCTCCGCGTTTAAGGTATGAATCAACAGCATCAAATGTTTTTAAGCCGAGATACAATGTCGGAATTTCAAGCCAGAAAGGTCCCTGACCGACATGAGTGAAAACCGTCGTTTCACGCGAAATATGATATACAGTCGGTTTTCCGGGAAGTTCTTTAACTATTACAAAACGTCTTCCCGGAAGGGTTTTAAAATCATATGAGGCAAGTGCGCGGTGAAGAATAGATATTGCGTTTGTAACACGCTCGGTAAGACGGGCATCATTTGCAAGCCGGCTTCGCAAAGAATAATCATTTTCAGCAAGTTCGTCAAAAGCTCTGTTTTTTAATGCGATAAAACTTGAAGTATATACCTCATGATTTGCACCGGATTTCAGAGAATCTATTATTGAAGAATCTGCAAAAAAAGGATAAGCGCGTTTTTCATCAAAAGCTGCGGTGATTTCCTTTTTTACATATCTCGCTTTAACAAGTTCCTCATCCTGAATTCTGAATCTGCAAAGTCCGCAGATTTCTTCACTCTTGTCGACAAGCTGTGCCACGTCGTCCTCCTGATTATTCTGAAATCACCTCAACAAGCTGTAGATAAGGAAACTTATTATACATCTCCAACGGTTTGAAAGAATATTCCAACTGCATATTTTTGTTAATTTTATCGACAAAAAACGGTACCATTTTCCCAGGAACGACAAGAAAAACCTGTTCAGTTCCCTGCCTGTCTGTCATCATAACGACCTTAAGATCATTATCCTTTGATGAGCACGACTTAATTGCCGGCGGAAGATTAAAAACCCGTACAGGATATGCCTTCCCGTGATAAACATCGTTGTCGGAAGAATTAATTTTAAGCAATAGCTGATCGTAAGGTAGATATTCGGAAGAACCTGCATTTGCCGAAAAAGGCAAAAGAACGCAGAAAAAAGCAAGTACGAAACCCTTGATTCCAGATTTATTCACAGAATTGCCCCCAACCTTCTTTTTTTTAGTTATAAGGACATCTTCAAATACGCCACGTCAATTACTTATTTAAAAACTGAGCCGTAAAAAATTATTGACTCTTTTTCACCCCGTTATTAACTGTATAATAAGCCGTATGACTGACGCAAAAGGGGATAACCCCGGGGAAGTGCGGCTTTTTTCCGCCGCGCGTCTGGGCAAAAATCCAAAATAAAGGAGAAAAGCCCATGAATGCACTCATGAAAAACGATCCTGAAGTTTTTAAACTTATCAAAGACGAAGAAATTTATCAGGGAAAAACAATCCGACTGATCGCAAGCGAAAACTACACTTCACGCGCCGTGCTTGATGCCTGCGGCTCAGTATTTCAGAACAAATATTCCGAAGGATATCCGGGAGCAAGATTCTACCAAGGTCAGGTTAACTGCGACGCGCTTGAAATACTTGCGATTGAACGCGCCAAAAAACTTTTCGGCGCTGAACATGTAAACGTTCAGCCTTACTCAGGTTCACCGGCAAATCTTGCCGTTTATCTCGCTTTTGCTAAACCCGGAGACACCGTTCTTGGACTAAATCTAAGCCACGGCGGACATCTGACTCATGGTTCAAAAGCAAGCGCGACCGGAAAATGGTTCAATGCAGTTCACTATAATCTCAATCCTGAAACAGGACTTTTAGATTATGATGAAATCAGAAAACTCGCTCTCGAACATAAACCTAAAATTTTAATCGCCGGTCATTCAGCATATCCGCGTCAGCTTGACTTTAAAAAATTCCGTGAAATCGCCGACGAATGCGGTGCAATTCTTCTAGTAGACATGGCCCATTTTGCAGGTCTTGTAGCCGGCGGAGCTCATCCAAGCCCGTTTCCTTATGCCGACGTGGTAACTACAACAACTCATAAAACTCTTCGCGGTCCGCGCGGTGCTATAATTCTCTGCAAAGAAATTCACGCTAAAGCAATAGACAAGGCTGTATTTCCTGGCCTTCAGGGCGGCCCGCATAATGCTACAACTGCCGGAATCGCCGTTGCTCTTGCAGAAGCTCTCAAACCCGAGTTTAAGGAATACGCACGCAAAACTGTTGAAAACGCGCAGGCTCTCGCAAAAGCACTGACTGCACGCGGCTTTAATCTCGTGTCAGGCGGAACAGATAATCATCTCATGCTCATTGATTTGAACAACAAGGGAATACCGGGTAAACCATACGCTGTAGCGCTTGAAAAAGCCGGAATCATTCTCAATTATAATACCGTTCCTGGCGAGACACGCAAAGCAAGCGATCCGTCTGGAATACGTCTCGGCACTCCTTCTGTTACAAGCCGCGGTTTCGGTATCGCTGAAATGGAAAAAATTGCAGAGTGGATGGACAAAGCTGTATCATGCTGTGAAGATGATGCCAAACTTGCAGAAATAGCAAAAGAAGTTGAAGCTCTTTGTGCCAAATTTTCCGTTCCGGGAATTGAGTAAAAAAAACAAGACATAAAAGATAATCAACACAAAAGGAGAGCTCAGCTCTCCTTTTGTGTATCGCATGAAATCATTTATCTGTATCTTCTTCTACCCAATATTTTTATTACGTTGTCAATAGTTCTTATTTCATACAAACACTCATCAGACAATCGAAGATAAACAGATGATTTTATATCCATCAGCAAATCAATATCCTTTGCTGTTGTAACAGACAATACATGACGGTCATTAACCCATTCATATTTCTCACCGCTGATTCTGTTTTCCTTAATCCAGTATTTTGACATTTCGACAAAATCGTCATGAGTAATCTTTTTATCTTCATCGCCTAAAAGGTAGTAGTTCTTTTTACGCTCAAAAAGATTTAAAACTATTTTATTCTTTTCTTCAATTGTCATCATGTCATATTTATTAAAATCAAGTACGGGATCGATGTATTTCTTATACAGTTCTATTACTTTATCGTCTTTTGCTTTTTTATAGTCATTGATCAGCGCGTTAAGACCTTCAACAGTAATCGCATTAAACAAAGCATATACTACTTCCGCCTTGATATTGTAATCCTTATCGTTCAAGAGCGGTATTAGATACGGTGTTAGTTTCGAGTCATCATATTCACAAGCAGCCCAAACGTAAGAATACAAATCTGCATCTCTGGACTTTAAACCCTTAATCAGTAATGCAGAATCCATAGGATGGCCAAATAGACCAAGAGCCTTAATCGCGGAGTTCTTTATTTCATGGTTTTTACTGTTTGTCAATTCTCTGATTTTCGGCAAGGCATCAATGTATTGGGCATTAACGAGAATATGCATCGCAGACATAATCTCAACATTATTCCTGGATGTTTTAAGAACATTTAACAGTTCAGGCAATCCCTTATGACCATAGACTCCCCAAATTATTTCAACAGTTAAAGGCCACGGTATACTCATGGAATGCTGGGGAGAATCAACCTGACTTACATTATCTTTCAGAACGGATTTAAGCATAGGCATAACTTTTTCATTTTGAGTCCGCGCTGCATCAAGTGCCGTATAAAACACATATCTGTAATTTACATCAAAAGATGTATTGTTCCATATTTTTGCGATAGCTGCGGCTTCGGAAGTTTTTCCCATATCCCACAAAAGAACAGAAACATTCAATTTGAAAAAATCATCTGATTCTTTTGCCTTTTCAATCAAATCCAGTTCTTTCTTAATTCTTTTTAATCCCGCATCTCCTGATGATCTGAGAGTTTCCCATGATTTATTAATCTCATCAGATTTATTCTTTTTATCATCTTCCGTTAATTTATTTACATCTATGTTTCTTAATGTTTTTACGGCTGAATCAATTTCATCATCAGCTGATTCTTGTGCAAATGTTTGTGAAATTGAAAGAAACACAAACAGCAAATAAATAAAATATTTTTTAAATAAGCTTACTTTCATAAAATCTCTCCTGTCCTTACTGTTTGTCTCATAAACTATGAAGTAGTTACATTCCTGTCAAATCAACTCAAACCGGATAAATACAACTCCCTATATATTTACATCAGCAAATAGAAATTTCTATAAGTTAACATTTAAAATGTCAATATCAAAAGCAAAGAATCTTTACATCGATTTTTCCGAGTGTCAGAATAGTCTCAAAGACTTTGTATTTAAAAACTCTACCTGTTCTTTGTTTTTCATCATTCTTCTTTATTCGAAGTGATTTGCACACTTTTGAATTTTTTTATTTCATTCTTCTTATAATTTCATAAAAAGTTTTATCCGCTGCACTCAGCAAACGTGCAACATTTTCAAAAATATGAACAGAATATAAAATGCGATATTAACAACCTACAAAACTCATAAGTCCTGTTTAAATGAAAGGATATTAACACAATTAACTAATTAACAGCACCTACTACTATTGCTATTAATAATGATTAAGAATTATTAATAGCAATAGGAGGTATGAAAATGGAAACTATAATGCTTCTATGCATTTTTCTTGCATTGCTCATAAAACTGATTAAGCTTTAAAAGCATTTAATTGTGAGCAATGAAGACAAAATCAGCGGCGCTCAAAGAATGCCGCTGATTTTAAAGGCTTCTTTTATCATTCATATTATGCTTTAATAGCAAATTTTGGCATAAATAAACAACGAATTATCGATTAAACATAATCTCTGAACAATAGTAATCCAATTGAAACTAATTATTTTCCCGTTTCTAATTCACTTTTTCTTATTAGATACATCAACAACACGGCAAGAGGAATACCGGCAAAAAAATAAGGGAGATACTATCGGAATACACGATAGCCTTAATGATTTTTTTAACTGCGAAATATTGTTACTTTTTAAGTAATCAATTATCCTGACTGAAATATTTAGGTTATTAACAAAAACCAGAACCAGGATCATTACTGCAAATACTCCCCCGTATAATGAGCCGCAATAATAACCTTTGTTGAACCCAGTCCGGTAAGGGGTCTCTTTTAAATCTGTTCTTAAATATCTCTCTTTATGAGATACCATGTCACTGATTGTATATATTTTGAAGGAAACTGTCAGAAGCGAAAAGGCAATTGTCAGCATTGAAAAAATCATCAGCAAGACAGCAGTTTTTTTAATCATTTAACCTCTTTTATTTTAATAATATTCCGTTTTTATCTCTGCAGTTCATAATTGCTTCAAACCTATTAATTTGAAATCAGATATTAATAAGATTTCACTTCAACAAAGCAATTATATCATTTTCTATCTTAAACGGAGTTGTCACCGGAGAATATCGTTTAATTGTTTTTCCGTCGGAAGAAACAAGAAACTTGGTAAAATTCCATTTTATTTTTTTACCGAAGAATCCGCTTTTCGAATTCTGCTTCAGATAAGCGAATACAGGATGAGTTTCCTTTCCGTTTACGGATATTTTTTCAGACAACAGAAAAGTAACGCCAAAATTTATTTTACAAGTCTCGACCATGGATTCGTTCGTCTCAGGTTCCTGCTTCGCGAACTGATTACATGGAAACCCAATAACCGCAAAATTCTTGTCTTTATATTTCTTATATATTGTTTCAAGTTCATCAAACTGCGGAGCAAGTCCGCACTTTGTCGCGGTATTGACAATCAGAAGAACTTTTCCTTCAAACTGTTTCATTTGAATTCTGTTGCCCCTGGAGTCATTGAATTCCAAATCATAAAATGACATAAATCCCCCTTGAAGATTTGCATTTATATAATAACGAACGCAGCAAAATAAACAACATGTTTTTATATTTAAGAAAAAGCGAAGAGGAATGGATTCTTAATCTTTTGTCGGGTTTTAATCAACAAACATTTCTTTAATAACTTCCTTGATTTCTCTGACCACAGCCGGGGACAATTTGCCAAGCGGTTTTACTATTCTGCTTTTATCAATTGTTCTTATCTGATCCAACACAATCCATCCCTTTTTTCCTGAAAAAATCAAGGGAACTCTGGTTGGATATCTATGCGATTTTGTTGTCATTGGAGCAATGATAACTGTTCTGATGTTATCATTCATTTCGTTCGGAGAAATAACTACACATGGCCGGGTCTTTCTGATTTCAGAACCAATAACTGGGTCTAAGTTTACTAAAAAAATATCATACTGAAAGAGATTCATGGAGTAATCACCACTGCCAGTCTTTATCATCCGAATCAATTGTTTCATCAATCAGCAATTGATCGTCATCATTTTCATTCATTTTTTTAAATGCCTTATCCCATCCTTTCCTGGAATTCCTGACCGGCCGCAGCAATAATTCCTTTTTCTCTTCATTTACAATGATATCGACTTCAGAAACCATATCAAGGGATTTCAAGATATTATTAGGAATCCTGATTCCTTTTGAGTTTCCTATAGAAATGATTTTTGCCGTCATAAAATCTCCCCTAATATTGTAATTACAATGTAACATAATAATTTCGCTTGTCAATAGTAATTTATAACGGACAATTTCAATGTACCTCTCAATTTTGAGCTTACTTCATCGCTTCAGCAAAGATCAGAATATCGTTCTCTTTTAACCTTTCATTTTACAACATCTTTAAATAAATCATGTATTTTCCTCATAATAAATTAACCTTTTCTTGGCACATTCCATACAGCGGCTTTGCCGTCATCACATAATAGGCGGATCAAATGAGCAAGTCGCTGGATAAAAACAATTCTGTTTTTCATTCTTCGCAAAGAGCCGATACAAGAATGCTTCAGGACATACTCGGAATTTCATCTCTTAGCGGTGACCAATGGTACGCATCAATTCCCTTTTCAAATATGGATACCACTCACGGCGCTGAGAACGAATATCAGACAGCAGTAATCGGAAGCGAATCTGATACGGATCTTCCCATCTCCATAAGAAATTCAAACTACTATTCAAATATCTCCCGCAGAGCACGGTCCGGCGACATAGCAAAAAGAAACGCATTCAGGGTAGAAGATTTTCTTGAAAGCAATCATGAGCGCATCTGGGAAAACAGCTGGGTACGTTTTCCGGCATCACGTTTGAAAGCTTCAACGATGCGCCTTATTATGCGCGACATGGCTCTCGATAAATCAGATGATTCAAGCCCCATGCGTCCCGATATCGACCGCTTCTTTTTTGAAAAAAACGGGGATCGCTGGATCAGAATTCCATCAAGTTACCTTCTCAAAATATCTATTGCAGACGCACTGGAGACTTCGAACTCCGCGCTTGAAAAAGCTTCCAATTTTATCTGCAGACATTTTCTAAACGATAATTCTTCCCCGGAAACTTTTTCTTTTTGTCCGGTAAGCTCGGAGAATCAAAAAAGCGCCGGAAAGCTTCTTGCTGAAGAAACACTTCTGCGATTTCTGCTTTCACAGTTTGCTGTAATGTATGCTAACAGAAATTTCTCTCTCGAATCACTCGGTCAGAAAATGATTCTGTATTTCGCTCCGTCAACACCCATGCGTATGCGTAAACTCAACAGCCTCATTTCTGACTCTTTCTATCGGGAACTATTCATGAGCCCATGTCTTTCGGGTTGGGATAAAGGCTACAAGAAACACGAATACATGCATCTATGTCATCAGGTCTTATCACGCAGTCATCTCAACTCTGTCTTCAAGCTGAAAGAATCCGGGATCATCTCTCAATCACTCGTTAAACTCGATACGATATCAAATACATCTCTCGCGAACAACGGCACACATATCAGCACCGGAAGTATTATTCTTTCCGAACTTGCCGAAGCGGGAATTTACACTTCCGCGCTTGAAAAGAGTGCGGGAGATCTTACCATAAAAATATTTGAGCATTTTCTTCCGTTGTTCACTCCGCTTTACAGCTCTTCACCGCTGCGCCTCAGCTATAATGATTTTCGTCCGGAAGCCCTGATCGGTTTCCTTTCACATGAACTCGACTACACTCATCTTCGCATGATCTGGCGGAGATGGATAAAGAAAGCCGGTGTTGAATTTTTCGGCAGACCGTTTCTTCCTTACGGTCCGGCATGGTATGAAAAAATATGGGCTTCATTATTCAGATTCAAGGGAGACATCGTTCCCGATGCAAGGCTTACGGATTATCTTGTTGCGCTGATGAGCACACCTGAAAGCCCTGCTCTCAACGGCAAAGTCGGAAACGACACTCTTCTTCGCGCTGATCTCTCCGACCTCGGCATTTTCGATAAACGTATGTCGATGTATCTTCCGTATAAATTGCGCGAGCACCGCCAGATGGGATTCACCGGTTTTGAAGGAAGATTCTACAGTCAGTTTGATTCTATCAGTGAAGATATGACCGACGCAGCCGACCTCCAGCAGCTCATTACTGCGTTCGCCTACTCCAAAGTATTAAAAGGAGAGATCACTCATGAGAGCATTCCAGATGATCCTGTTACTGAAAGCGAACGCCGTCATATTTTCTTTTCATCTGCGATCGGTCTTAAAACAGTAAATATCCGCGAAAAAAATCCATGTGCTTTTATAAGAGATATTATTTCACTCGCGGAGAAAATACGTCCGAGCAAACGCTACAACGGATACCACCATATCAGAATTCACGAATACCGTCTTTCGCTTCTGAAAATGCTAAAAAGCGACCCGGCTCTTGTTCAATCTCTCAATGCAGGAGAACTTCTCGACAGACTTCATTCCAGAATCCACGGAATAAATGATACGCACGGGAAACTTCTCCGCGGAATTACCGGAAACCACAAAAATCCCATCCGCATCAAAGCCGACGAATTCAATTCGAAGGCGGAAAATTATTACAGAAACGGTCACCGTGAAAAAAATATACGGGAAGCTCTTGAAGTTATGAAGGAATACTCGGCACGTATTGAATCTTCATCTCTTCCGGAAGATTATAAAGCAATGATCTCGGAATCATCGGGGGGCAGATCATGTACGGATTACATTTCAGGCTTAACTGAAAAAATAATTTCCGACACGGTTTCATGCAGCGAAAATGAAAACCTGATGAAAATTCTTTCGTTGATAATAACATCTATGAAAGAGCACCGCACAATAAAACAGAAGGAGATTCAGATTCATGATTCACCAGTATATCGACAGAAGAAATTCGAAAGTGGTCACGGAGAAAATCTTTCACGATAAATTAATAAACAGTATATATTCGGATGTACGCGAGAAATCTCCTTTCGCGTTCAGCCTTCTGATTTCATCAAGAATGTCATCTTTAATTGCCTTTGCCGTTTATGATATTCCATTCGGAGGACTATTTACAGGAGCGGAATCCTTTGTACAAAAACTCGGAATAGGTCTAAATGAATGTTATGAACCGCAAAACCTTAAAACTCCAAGGCAGATTTTTGAACGGAAAATTAAATACTGGGAATGCCGTCCGATGAACGCTGATCCTAAATCAATCGTATCACCCGCTGATTCACGAATGCTTGCCGGAAAACTTTCTGAAAACAATGGTCTTTTTATAAAAGAAAAATTCTTCTCCTATAAAGAACTTATCGGTGTGCATAAGGAACAATGGATTAAGAAATTCACCAGCGGATCATATGCGGTTTTCAGACTCACGCCGGACAAGTATCACTGGAATCATTTTCCTGTGTCAGGCGTTATCGCGGATTTTTACGAATTTGATGGTTCGTGTCATTCATGCAATCCTTCTGCGGTTGTCACTGAAGTAACGCCATATTCTAAAAACCGCCGCGCAGTTACAATTATTGATACTGATGTTGAAGGAGGAACAAACTGCGGATTTGTCGCAATGTTTGAAGTTGCGGCTCTTATGATCGGCGGAATTGAACAGAGATACAGCAGCCGGTTTTATGACGATCCTCAAGCCCTGCAAAGAGAAATGTTTGTTGAAAAAGGCGCACCTAAATCGATTTATCATCCCGGAAGTTCTGTTGACATTCTTCTTTTTGAAAAAGACCGAATGAATTTTTCAGAGGACATAAATTTCAACCTTAAGCGGAAAGACGCCAACAGCAGGTATTCAGAAGGTTTCGGAGAATCTCTCGTCGAGACTGAAGTCGAGCTCAGAAGCGAAATAGGAAGGTCATTATGAATTCTAACTTTTATTTTCTCATTTCACTTTCAGCATTTCTCGCGGCTGTTCTGGCTGCAGGATTTATTTTTCTGCCGGGAGAACGCTTTCAATTTTTGGCTGCCGTTCCATTATCGAAAAAGAAAAAAAGCGATCATTTTCACTCACGGAATTTAACATGGTATGGATTAATCACAGCTTTATCCGTCGCAATTTCAACTGCATTTTTCTGTGCACTTGCTTCAGCTTACGGATTTAAACTTCTAACTTGTCTTATTTTTGCCGGAAGCATACTTGCAGTAGCTCTACCTGCGTCAAAAATTATTGCATTTATTGTCGAAAAAAGAAAAGGTACAATAACTGTCGGAGGTGCAGCCTTTGCAGCAGTAGCAGCCGCACCGTTTTCAGCTTATGCATCACTAAAAATTTCAGGCGATGGAAACATCGAATCAATATTGCCGCTTCTTGCCGCGATCGGATGCTCATATCTAATAGGCGAAGGTATCGGCCGCCTGAGCTGTTTAAGCTTCGGATGCTGCTACGGAAAACCTCTCAAAAAATACAGCAAAGCCGTCAAAGCTTTGTTATCACCCTTTGCGGTGCGGTTTTACGGCAATTTAAAAAAAGCTTCATACGAAAGCGGTTACGAAGGCAAAAAACTTTTCCCGATTCAAAATATAACTGCTGTAATATATTCCGTATCGGCTTTAGTCTCGGCGTGGATTTTTCTCGCGGGGCATTTTAAAATATCATTCTTGCTTTCAATCATCACAGCTTTCACGTGGAGAATAATCTCCGAATTTTTCAGAGCAGACTTCAGAGGTTTTGGAAATATTTCATCCTATCAGATTATGAGTTTTCTATCCATAATAATATGCATCGCTGCAGCATATTTTCTACCGTCGCCTGATGTTATAACAGTAAATGTTTCAAACGGACTTATAATATTTTCTGATGTAATTTTCGTAATCGTTCTGCAGCTTCTTTTCGCGGCGGTTTTTCTTTTTACAGGAATAAGCAGTGTAACCGCTTCTGAAATTTATTTTTGCAGAAAGAAATAAATAATTATAAAGCGTCTCATTTGTCGGTATCGTTCCGTCTGCGGATTTATTCTCATAATCACCAATGGCTAGATTCCTTTATAATTACGGCTTATTAACCCTTTTGCAATTTTTATATCGTACAGAATGTTGCTTATTTTTGCAACATTACCAAAAACAACTGATTAATTCAGTTTACGCGCTTTCAATCTCGGAAAGAACGCAAACCAAAATGTACTGATCTTAAAAAAATATATACTGCGCCGGCAGAAACATCCGGAAAAAATACTCCTGATGAATTAGGTGAGAAATGGGATCACAATTATCCGATGATTTCTAAATCATGGAAACCAAACTGGGAAAATCTTAATGATTTTTTTACCTATCCGATGGATATTCGCAAAGTAATTTATATGACAAATGCTCTGAGACTCTCCTCTCTCATTGTACACATAAATCATGCTATTTCATGTTTAAAATACTCATACAGAAGCACCATTGCAAAAGTATCAAGTTCACAATATTTCAATAATGCTTTGGCTATACCTATTCTTTCTTGCTCAGAACATTCACAGAACTGCATTTTTGAGTAAGCACTCATAGCTGTTCCGCCTTCTTTTACTGTAAAATCTTCATCAATAATAATATCATTTAATAAAGTATTTCTTAATCCTGCATCTTCAATCTCTTCGATAGCTGGCCGTAATGAATAATATGGATTTATTACTTTTCCATTTATATCAAGCTCAATCCATTTCTTATTATTATAATTCAAACTTATTAATTCATAAGTTCCATATATTGGTTTGTTGTATTTATTCTGCAAATATTCACTACCTTGCAATATTGCAGGCAAAACAGCTTTTAATGAATTTGATCCTTTCATAGAAATATGGTAATAATTCCTTTTAACAACATCAAGTAAATCGACCATTGACCGTTTACCGTTGACAGTAATTGTCTTTATCCATTCTATTAAAACATCTTTATCTGATTCATATGAATTTTTAAGCTGATTTGCTATTTCACTGAGTACAGTATTCTCATGCATTGCATATCTAAATATTGTTCCATCATCTTTATCAAGTTGGTCTTTAAGTTTTCTGACGAATTCAAAATTAGGATAGAAACCCAATTCTGTATTTATCCATTCACCTGCGTGTCGGATTACACCATTTTCATCGATTATATGATGAGAAAACTGGAAAGCAATCTGCGAATAAGGTGTTTCATTTTTAAAGAATGGAACGGCAACTCTCATTGTTTCAAAATCAATAAAATGCAGAGGATATTTCCATCCATTTACTTCATCACGGATATTTGAAATATTTAAATACGTTTCAGGCAATTTTCCAGTACAGACATCAATTTGCAGTTTCTGTCGCATTCTACTATTTTCTGAAAAAATATTATCATCAGGAATATCTGAAAGAAAGTATTTACCGGATTTAATATATTTATCTTTTCCCCTAAAATTCCACAAATCGATAATTAGCGGTCTTAAAAAATCGTCATCTGTAAATTTTCCTGATTCTTTCCAGCATTCTTTATATCCACTAATCTGTCCACTTTCTTCTTCTTCAGGCAATGCTTTGAACTCACAGGTTCTACAATGAGACATTAACTCTGGTTTTATTTTTCTATCTTCAAGATAATGTATTGAAAAATATTTTACAAATTCATCAAAAGTATAATCTGTTCTTTTTTTACAATCGCTTTGGTAAATAATATCAATACAATCATCAACCGGAATTGCCGTTAGGATAGCGCTTCCTAAATCTTCTGGCGTTATGCCACCTTTTGTAACAACTTTTCTATTACTATCAATATAAAATCTCTGATTTAACCCTTCTACTGTAGATTTCATGGATTTATCTACAAGCATTAAAAAAGCTTTAGTTACAGTTTCATATTTTGGGAAAGCTTTACAAAAGACATAACGTTGAAAGGCTATATCATATAAATATTCAACCCAGGAGCTTCTTATTTCATTTTTTGAAACAAAACTCTTTGATGGATCTTCAGGATTCATTAATTTAGCTTTAACTTCAATTAAATCAATTTGATTTCCTTTTTTTACAAGAATATCAACACGGATAAAAAGATTTTCAAATTGAATAGCTGCTTCAAATATTGTCACATCATCAAGTGTTTTAAGCAATTCATATGTTTTCTCAACCGCCTCAAAATGATCTTTTTCCTCAATTTCAACGCCATAAGGATAATAACATTGCGCAAGCTTCCCAACTTGAAATCCTCCATCTGCAAGAAAAATTAGAAATTCATCTTCAGCTTTTCTATTTGGATAAATATCTGTCTTGCCGGTATAAAAAAGTTTTGTGGGGCATTCAAGCCCCATCTTAAAACGTGATTTTGTGAGATAACGAGGTTTCATAAATAATTTATATTGCTATTAATTATACTTTCCATCTTGATAATCATTAATCCATTTTATCAATTTTTCCCGACTCCTTTCATCATACCATTCTGAACAAAGATAATACTTCTTATCATTGATATCAATAATTGGTGCATAATATCTATCAGGACTTTTAGACTCATTATCATCTGCCGTTTTTAATACCGGCCAAGATAAACCGAATTCCTTTTTTGAGTAGTCCTTATCCTGCAATAATTGTAAAAATTTGTTGCTGATTTTCCCTTCAGCAAGTATATTACTAAAAACTGATTTCGCAATAACTCCAATTTTCATTTCTTTAAATTTATTATTATCATCTTCTCTTATATTATTTTCGTTTTTTAAAATAATTTGATTAAATCTTTCAGCACCAGTAACTAATTTAAACATTTGCAAACTTCTCATATATAATTCTGATGTATCAGCAACGTTTCCTAGCACTGCACTAATTGGCTCCATTATACTTTTCCTAAATTCATCATTTGCATAAAGAATAATCTTATAATTTAAATTACATTTACTTATAATTCTCTTTAAATTTTCAATATTTTTCAATAATTCATCAGTCAAAGCTTGTCCTATTCTTGGCGAGGCAAATATTATAGTTCCTTCTTTTACTCCATAATATCCACAAAGACACATTGCCGTTCTTATATATTTCATTAAAACTTTAGACATGGTTTTTCCTTTGCTATAGTTAAGTCCATCTTCATGAAATGCGATATCAACAGCATATATTTTGCTTTCTTTACTTTGCTTACACTCTTTACAATTTTCATTTCCAAAAGATATTCCAATTAAATCAATTTCAGCTTGTTTCAATATTTGATCAATTCCAATATTTGATTCCTTTGATTCCTTTGATTCCTTTGATTCCTTTGATTCCTTTGGTTTGAATAAATCATATTTTTTGAATTCTTCAGTTGATTCTTTTAAAAGATTTTCGATTATACTTTTATTTTGCACATCCCAGCTTTGTGAAGGTTTCCAATTCGTTTGAACAATTTGACATCCTTTGACATGTTTTAACCATGATAGAATTATTGATTCACCCATTTCTATTTTCACAAATTACCTCTTATTAGTATAACAAGTATACATTTAGCATATAATTAAATATTTCAACTTTTTTTTAAAACCTTAATATTGAAGTCAAAACTATTCTTTCAAATAATGGTTGAGAGCATTGCGAAAGAGAAGACCAATTTTCGCATAAATTCTGTTAAATATTTTTTCAATTTCATAGAGATGAGTAAGGTGAATAAAATCATTGTTCAGACTATAAATCCCTTATAATTATTTCAAAAACAAACAATATTACCGAATATATTTCGGCAGAAATTCTTTAAACAATTTACTTAGTAAATAATATGTATTCAGCCACTCTAAGAAATTAACATATGAATTTTCTAAATGCGGTTTATAATACCCGACACTTATATTAACTCCGCATACATCCCGACAGAGAGTGCATATATCGGTATAACTATCTTTTCCTGCATTTACATAACTTGTTTTCTGTTTAATATAATGAGTAAATGCTTCTGTTCCGACATTATATGTTTTAAATTCATTTCCATTCTTTCTATCTAGCTCAATCATAAATGAGTGATTATTGATTTCGTCTGCAATATCCGGATTGTGTTCCATAATCCATTTGCTCCCTAATCCGCCTATTTCTTCACCATCAGTTATTAAAATAGAATTTCCGCTTTCCCGAAAAGCCCAAATCATTGCGCATCCTGCACGATCATCCGATCCCATTGAATATATATATTCGTCATTTAAGTACTTAGTATTTTTTTCAGTTAAACAACAGTATTCATCATCAAAGACAGTATCAGCATGTGCGACTAAAACAATTCTGTCTTCACGTGCTCCCGGAATATAAACGAATCTGGATTTAGCCTCTTCGCTATTTTGCCGGAATATTGAATTATTTATTGATATGAATTTATCAAATACGGGTTGACTATTTTCAACCGGCATTGACAAAAATTCTTCAAGAATCTGTCTCAATGCCATATCAATTGAATTCATATCATAAATATTTTTCAATTCAATCGAGCCGTTTATTACAGTATTATCAGATATCATTATAAACACCTTCTATATAGTTATGTTTTTCATTTATATCTGTTTGTTTAGAATTATTATATTCTATAAATACTTTTTCCATTTTTTGCTTTATAACATCTTTTTCGTCTTTATTATGAATACATAGAGATACTTCTCTTTTCAATTGAAGATATTTATTTCTATTTTTATAAATACAATCTGCCGCGTTAAATATTTCATAATAGTATTCAACAGGATGTGTACCATAACCAGTTTCTATCTGTAAGATATCTGATCCGAAAATCCATTTATTTTTGCATGCTGCTTTCGCACTCACATCAGCGACAACGAACTCACACCACATTGAATATAATTCTCCAGTAAAGCAAACAGATGCATTTTTATCGCCATGCCCGTCACATGAAGACCATGTATCTATTCCTATAGATGATAATGCTTTTACGAATAACGCTATTCCAGGTTCAAGCTGACATAAAGGTATTTTCTTTCCGCGAACATGATTAATAAAATATGAATTTTTGTTATGATATGGCATCTGCATTTCTCTTTGCACAACAAATGACGCAAAAAGATTGTTGATAAATTCGCTATCAATTATTCCATTCCATAATATTTCCATATATCGAATATTTCTTAAATCAATACAGAGATTGATTGACTTACATAATTTAATCAGATATTCGGCATCAGTTATAACATTTCTTTTTTCTTTATCAATAATTGGACTATTAAGAACATAAGAATTGTCTGAAAGAATAAGATGAGTCTGTTCATTACAAGTAACTAACTCTACCAAAAATCCGCGTTTAAGCAACACTTCTTTTAAAAGAATTAACGGTTCTTTAGATAAATCGAACAGAGTTGAGTAGTTCATTATTACCTCTTTAGAAAACAGCAATAGATTAACTTTATGTTAATAATGTTAGCATATAAAATGATTCTAACATATACCTTTGAGGTTTAACTTCAATTGATTATATTATCATTTCTGGTTATTTTTCAGTATATAGCTTTAGTGATTCTTTCAGCATCTCTTCCATCAAAACTCGTACTTCATTTGGTGCTACTATTTCAGCATCAGAACCAAGAACAAAGAGTTGTTTGCAGATTGTTTTAATATCAGAAACATCAAATTCAGCCTGAACCCATTCATTACATTCCTTAATTTTAGGTTCCAGCCACATGATGCTGTCTTCAATTCTGTTTCTGACATTTTGTTTATAACGAATAGTAAGATTAACGATACTTTCTGAATTAAAAGAAGCCCCGTAAGAATTCCTATATACTTCAGAAGGTTCTGGTATATTTT
>DAOMHE010000020.1:0-20156 GCA_035430785.1 Spirochaetota bacterium
TTTTCTAACACCTTTAGAAGTTTATAATAATTGCGCTTAGTCATTGAATGCAGCAAGTTTTAAACTATTTCTCAGACGACATATTTATAAACAGACTGACATTATCATGATCCATATACTTTTAATTATTGCCGTCAGGGAACCTTTGTGATTAACCAGCAGAAGTTTTCCGTATGGTTTCAGCAATCTATTGAATTTCTTAACTGCTTCATGCTAATACTGCTCAGGAATATGAAACAGCGCGTAAAATCTCAGAATTCCGTCAAACATGCCTGCAGGAAGAGACATTGTTGTTATGAATGATAAACTATATCAGGACACTGCTGTTTCGTATTATCGGTGCAGCTTTTGAAAATATCCAGACCGTGAATATTCAATCCCTTATCAAATAAATATCCGCCGTACTAAATAGATGGACAGCATCCGGCGTCGCAGACAGCCGATTCATCAGAGTAGCTTTTCAAGACAGCGGATTTGCAATATATAAAAAAAGACGGAAAAGTCCGTCTTTTTTTATACATCATCAATTTGGAATCAGAACTCTGACGGAAGATTTCCCCATAAATCATTCCGTGTTTTATTTTTTATCAAACAATCAACAACAGTATCAACAGGATATGCATGAATAACGTTATCGTCCTCTTCACCTAATTCGGATCTCACTTCAAACGCCATCTTCGGATCATCAAGTGAAAATTCTGCATTGACCCCTTCCTTATTTCCGCGCGGATCAAGCTTGATCCACTTTGACTCCAAATAAACAAAAACATATCCGTGAAGAACAAGCCATGGAAATTTTTCATCATCAAGGATAAGCTTCTGATAACCGAACCCTGCAGGAATTCCGACTGCACGGCAAAGCGCGGCAAGAAGAATTGATTTTGCAAAACAAATACCGTGACGGTATTTCAACACTTCCGATGCACTGCGCGTTACCAGATTTTCATTAATATCCGCCGAATGACTAATTTGGTCCCTTACGAAATGATAAAGCGCTTTTGCTTTAGAAATATCATCCGAAAATGAAGCCGTAAGTGTTAAGGCAAAATCTTTCACCTGCGATACATCAACAAGCCCCTTATCTTCAAGATACATTTCCATACAAACCCTTAACAATTAATACGGCAGCAAATGCTGCCGTATTATTACATTAATCAATTCTAATCCATGTTGCGATTGAACCTATGCCGGCACAACCGTATTTAATCCACATATATCCGTCTTCGCCCCAGTCATCTCCCCATGAATTCTTAATAAGCCATGCACCTTTTGCATCATCCCATCCGACTATGATTATTGCGTGATTCGTCTGCTCCGCAGGAACAACTGCGTCATAAACACCTGAGCCGTAAGCCATAAAAAGCTGTTCAACAAACACCGATGAATAAAGCGGCCCGTACTTGCATAGAGCTTCCTTTATCTGACGCACTGTAGGATTCTTAAGAGCAACATAACCCTGCATGGAAACTTTATAGGTAAGCGAAGGTACTTTATTTGCAGTACTTCCGTCTTTTGCCTGATATGGAAATTCACTCTCAAGAGGTATGCCCGATGCGATCATACTCTTATGCAGAAACGGAGTATTGCCCCCGCCGCAGCTTCCGCAATCAAATATTTTGCCCGCGGCTGTTTTGCCTTCCATGCGGTCAACAGCATACTGCTCAGAAAGATCAAGATCTGTATTATTCATTATTTTATACACAGCTTCATAAACTCCCAGAGCTGAAAACGCCCAGCAGCTTCCGCAGCTCTTTTGATCTTTAACTGAAGTCATCTTTCCGATGTCTCGCCAGTTAAATGACTTCATGTCTGCATTGCGGACAATCGAAGCCGGAAGCGATGAAGGCTTCTTATCATTTGCCATCAACACGGAATCTTTCGAAGGCTCAACATCAAATGCACCGGCAAGCTCCTTCATTGTACGGCTGAAAGCATTACTGACCTTTGTTCGAAATTTATAACTTTTTTTCTTAATCTCATCTTCGAGATTTTTTAAACGCTTGTTTAATTCATCAGCACGCTTAGCAATGAGTTCTTCGGTAGTTTTCTTTTCCTCGCCCTTTGATATTATTAAAAATTCCCACTCCGACTCATTGCCCTTATAAGCAGAAGAGACGAGCTTTGTTCCGTTTTTACCTGCATCGCCATCAGCAGAAATAAATGTACCGTCAAGACGCGAAATAAATCGAAAGCGGTTATTTGAAGCAGAATCTATCTTCCAATGATAAGCCTGCATTGATAGAACTGAAGATGATTTGTTCACTTCAATCGAGGCACTCTGCGCAGGCGTAAGATTCCATTCCATCCACGGTCCTTCATGATCCGTCCATGTATGAACAGCCGCGCCGTTTTGGAAACTTCTCGGAGTACAGAGAGCACGGCCCCAATATGTATAAATTTTCCATTTCCCGTTCGGCATAAGCAGAGGACGGAATTTCTGAGAATCCGAGTTATTTGATTTGGCAACCTGAACAGGAATACCGTCGCCGTCAACTCCTCCCCTAACTTCCAAATATCCTCCGTTGGCAGAAACAATATTAAACCATCCGCCGCCAGTCGGCAAAAAACGGAAATGCTGATCAACAGCATCCTCGCGCATATACAAACTTATAGCGTCACCTGACTTAAACTGTTTCGGATAACCGGGCTGATCCCAGCATCCTGCTGTTGAAGCATCTCCGGCCTGAGCCGATTGAATATAAAGATTTCCGAATGGAACTATTCCAGGCTGAAATAAACCTTCCCTGGCATTTTTCACATACGTATCGGTATTGCATTTAATGAGATAAAAACCTATGTCTTCTATTTTTTTTGTAAGGGTCCACAATGGTTCAAATTTATAACGCCTGTCTTCCTCGGGAGATTTTTGAAACTTATATTCCATCTCCCATAGCTGAAGCATCTTGCCGCTTCCTCTGGCAATAGCACCGGCACCGGGAATGTCCCAGAAATTTCCGAAATCATTGCTGCCTTTTTTCGTACTTCTAATTGCAGTCCAGCGCTCCATATCAGGTACAGATGTTTCACCGTATGCGTAAAGATATCTGTCCCAACCGCCTGTGACTTCTACAGCATCTTTTACAGCTCCGCCTGCCTGATTAATAAGACCGGCACGTCCGGCATCGATCAGCACCCATTGAGCAGCCAATGAATCATTGTCATCCCAGAGAACAACACGGGTGCCGTTTCCGTCGGAATTGTTTTCTGCAACCAAAATCTTCTTTCCGCCGCCCTGATTAACATATATTTTATATTTACCGCCGCCGATTGATACAAACTTAAACTGCTGATTTTTATTTTTAGTGAGCTTCACATCCCAGATATGAATTTTTGTACCATTGGCTGTTTTTCCGCCGGAAACATCGACGTTTCCCCTAAAGAGTCTTCCGAATGAAGCGTTTTTCGGAGAGATATAACACCAGCCGTTTCCTGCCGGTGTAATCATAAATTTGCGGTCATCATAATTATCATATTGATACAGCTGTAAAACTTCACCTTTCTTGTATCCTCCGCCTTTACCTGGAAGATCCCAAAATCCGCGGTCGGCATCACCTGAGATAACCGATTTAATGTAGTAATATTTACCCATGTCTAAGGCTTCTAACGCCGAAATAGACAGAACAAACATACCAGCGATGAAAATACAAAACTTCAGAATTCTGTTCATTCTAATCACCTTTTAGTAAAATTTTAAGTTATAAACAGCATATTTTAAGCCTTAGTTAAAGAAAAAAATGATATTGAATTTATATTTTTTTTACAAATATAATACCGGTTACCGCGTTCCAGGATTATCAGAAAGCAATACCCAAACTCAATCCGGCTTCGTAGACAGGAGTATCCGTTTTGTAGACATATCTGAAACTGACATAAGGACTAATTAGAATTCTTGACAGGACAATGTATTTGAAATCCAGACTTATTCCGTTGGTATAATAAAACTTTTCTGCCGAGGAGTCATATTCTGCTCCCCATGGATGCAGTCCGACAGCAAAGGCGAAATCGGGACGCAGCCAATAATTAAATTTAATATTTTCGGGAACTATCACAAGCAGAACTCCGATACCGCCGACGATACTTGAATCTCCGTCGCCGTCATCTTCATCATCCGAATCGTCATCATCATCCGAATCAGAAATATCCAGTCCAATCAAAGCAATCCCTAAAAGACCTGGTGCAGAAGTATAAAACCCGTTTTTATTTAATGAAAAAGAATAACCTAAAGTTAAACTGAAGTTCTCTGATAATTTAAAATTCGGCCAATCAAGACAAGCACCCAATACAGCTTTCTTTTCATTTCTATCATACATCATTCCGCCGTTTATTAAAAAATCCGAATAAGATGATACCGGGAATAAAACACAGAGCAGCATTGCTATAAGTAACAATTTTGTTTTCATAATACTTTCTTTTTCCTGCATGACAAAACTTCACATGATCTTATCAGCTTCTAATCTCATTACAAATTCAGCCAGAAGAAAACCTCCGGATAACTCTCTTCAGAATTTCCAAAAGTAATGCCCATAAACCCTGCTAAATATATTTCAACTAATACCTTATGCAAGAATAATTAAATTATTTATATCAATTATTTCCGCCTCACGCATGAAACTAAAAAATAATTTACATAAGAAATAATAATCAGAAGATCATCCGCCGGTTATTTCCGGCAAATAGCAATGGAGTTTTGATGAAAATATCTGATATTAAAAAGCGTATTCTCTATTTTTTCATTTCAGCAGTTATTTTTGCAATGGGAATCTGCCTTGTCATTTTCGGGAAACACTTCCACAGTTTTCGCGGATGGTTCGGAGATTATATAATTACTATCTTTATTTTCTTCGGAATAAAATTTATTTTTCCGAGGCTTCATAGAATCAAACTCGCTGCATGTGTTTTTGTTTTTTCATCCATAGTTGAATTGATTCAGCTTTCAGGAATATGCGATTATTATAATTTAAAATCCGCATTCTGGCAGTTAACAATAGGAAGCCGCTTTGATTTTTTCGACATCATACTTTATGCCGCCGGCTGTATTAGCGCGGCGGTGATCGACCTGATAATTAATTTAACAGAAAATAAACGGATCAGCTCCACTTCACGGCATCGAGATATTTCTTAAATACCGGGCGCTTATCGAAAAGCTTCTCCATATATTCTTTTGCATGAGCACGCAATTCACCTTCGCGTATGGATGTTATATCTCCGCAAAGAACACGGCTTCTCACAAAAATAAAATATGTATCAAGAACGTCGCAGATACAGTAGTCATTTATATCCTCGATTTTTCCCGCCTTATAAAGTTCATGCACTTCGCTTCCCTTCGTTTCCATTTTGCCCGGGCATCCAATCATTTTCGCAAGCACATTCAGCCCGCCTGCAAGCTTAACGGCGTGATTATTCGACATATACTCCTGCATGTCTATGTGACGGGCCCCGTTTCTATAACGTGTTCCTCCCTTATCGGAAAAATGCCTTTTAGCGGATATTCCGATTTTATAGGCGCAGAATTCCATTAAAGGAACGTCAAATCCTCTGCCGTTAAATGTTACAATAGTCGCATCTTTATAAAGAGACTCAATTCCGTACCAGAAACGTCTTGTAATTTCCTCAGTCCGGTAATTCGGTTCATCCATTGAAACAATTTCGATAAGGCGGAAATTCTCATCAACCTTTGCAACAACAAGTGAAACGGGAATCTGAAACGTCGCCGGTATGAAATTACTCGTTCCGCCTGTAATTTTCAGTATTTCTTCCTGAAATTTTTCAACAGCCTCATCTCCGCTGATATTTTCACCCGGAAACTTTACTGATTTAATCAAATCTGTATCGGGAACCGACTCGATATCAAAAACGAGATACTTGACTTTGGCTTCTTCCATGAATTTTCCTCCGGCGGGTGAACATATATCGGCAAACCCGTTTTTCAAATTGTTTAAAATAAAATTGTTGCAATAAGAATGCGCAATAGAAAGGATGTCTACAAAGTTTTTACTATCGGAGAAGTTTATGGCTAAATGCGATATATGCGGTAAAGGCGTTCAGTTTGGTCACAATGTGAGCCATTCAAACAGAAAGACTAACACTCTCTGGAAGCCGAATGTCAAGAAAATCCGCGTGATCGAAGAAAAGCAGGTTGTCCGCAAACATGTTTGCACACGCTGCATCCGTTCCGGCAAAGTTCAGAAAGCCGTGTAACAAAAAGCCGGTTAATAACCGGCTTTTTTATTATCAGAGATTCACTATAAATCCGTAAAAGATCCCGAAAATCGAAATAACACACAATACTCCGGCAATAGAAAGAGCAATAAGCGGAATAAAAACAGCCGCAAGAGCAGTAAGTACCGGCGCGGAGTTCATTTCTGAAAGAACCGAAACAAGAAAATAAACCGAATAAATCAGAGCTACAATCACAAACACTGCAAGAGCCAAAACAGCAACCGGAGCCAGTTCAATAGAATTAAAAATCACGACTCCAGGAAGAATAAATATGAAAGGAAACAGAGAATAATTCAATACCGAGAAAATACGTGCACCCTTTCCCGGAAAACCCAGATACTGAAAAACAAAATCAGCGGAAAGCGCAAAAATAAACAATGTCATCAAAAGAATAATATATCCGAGAACTAATCCATAAGAAATTTTGTAATAAAAAAATTCACTTTGCGGAAGCAGAATTGAAAAAGACAACAAAACAGAGAACAAAGCAAGAAATGAAATCATTAATGATGACGGCAGAATTCTGCGTTTTGACTCTGAAATCTTAACTGCGAAAAGTCTCGGATCCATTATAAGGGCTGAAATATAATCAGCCCAGACAAGCGATTTTAAATTTTCTTTAAAACTCATGGCACGTACCTGTATTCTATCAGCCCGTGATTTTCAGTAACCGAACCAAGCGGATTTTTCCCGAAAAATGAACCCATTCCTCCGAATATACGATCAAGCGCAGAAGAATTCTCGTCATAAAGCGGCGCGTCAGATGGAAGCTTCGCGAGTTCTTTCGCTTTTTTTACAGCATCCTGAAATGTACCGACCGAATCAACGAGTTTCATTTCAACTCCTCTTGAACCTGTAAAAACCCTTCCGTCTGCATACTGCTTAAAATCATCAATCGGAATATTTCTTCCGAGAGAAACATCTTTAATAAACTGACTGTAACAGTTATCAATCAAATCCTGAAGAAGAGCTTTTTCTTCATCTGAAAGATCACGCGACGAAGAAAGAATATCCTTGTATTTGCCGCTTTTTATCACATTCATTTTTATGCCGAGCTTTTCAAAAAGTCCCTTAAAGTTGGGAGCTGCGATAATAACGCCGATTGAACCCGTCATTGTTCCCTGATTGGCAAAAATATGATTCGCAGCTGACGAAATATAATATCCGCCTGAAGCCGCCATGTCTCCCATGGATACAACAAGAGGTTTTTTCTGACGAAGCTCCATAAGCTTCTGAAATATTTCCTGAGTAGCAGCAACAGTTCCACCGGGAGAATCGACTCTCAAAACAACCGCTTTAATATTATCATCCGATGCAAGCTGGTCAATGCGCGCTATAACCGCTTCGTGCATTGACATTGACGCAAAATGTCCCTCAGTGTCCGAGCTTATCACTCCGGAAACTCTTACAACACCGACTCCCTGGGCTGCGCTGATGGAAATATTTGAAGATGAAGCTGAAGTTTTTTTCTGCATGGAAGTATTAATCTGAACAAGAGATAATACCATCGACATCAGAAGAAAAACCAAAATAGCCACCAGAATTTTTCTGTTTTTATCCATATAATCTCCTTATCTGTGTGAAAAAAACCACGGTTTGCTGTCGACCCATAGAACTACAGCTTTTTCCGCAGAATTATTAATTACTCTATGATTCTTATGAGATTCAAATGAAATTGAATCTCCCTCTTCCATATCATACCGTGAACCGTCGAGTTCAATCGTCAGCTTCCCTTTTATCAGGTAGGCACATTCATAACCCTCATGAGAATACGGTTCTGTTCCCGTTGTTGAACCTGCCGGAAACTCAATTAAAAGATATTCGAAATCATCAATACCCTGACTTATAAGATAATGCGTAACATCACCGTCCGCAACAATCTTTTTATGAAAAGACTTTTTCGTCAGAGGAGATACCGGTGTTTTTACATTTGACTCAAACAAAGCTCCGATTGACACGTCGAAGTAATCGGCAATTGACTTAAGTGTAGTAAGGGACGGAGAAGCTTTGCCGTTTTCAATCTGTGAAAGAAGACTTGGTGTAACATTGGTCTTTTCTGATAGCTCTTTTAGAGTTACCCTTCTGTTTTCACGGTATAGTTTAATTTTTCTGCCGAGTGCGGCAACTATTTCATCTGCCATCAAAAACCTCTTTCACCTTTCTTTCAAACATGGATTATTTTACAATTTCTTTTTATTGCAGAGAATAAAAATAAGATCTGATGTAAATCAAAAAAGTCTTGCCATTATTATATATAAGTATAGAATCATACGGTTGTCCAAACCAAAGGGATTACAATGACGAAAAACAGAGTTCAGCTGCCGGGATATCCTCTGCCCCTTGGAGCAAGCATCGCAAATAAAGGAGTTCAGTTTTCGCTCTTCTCCCGCCATGCGACGGATGTCTCTCTTATACTCTTCGAAACTTCTGAACCGGATTCGCCTTTTGAAGAGATTAAACTCGACAAGGAACTCAACAAAACAGGCGACATCTGGCATATCTGGATTGAAGGGATCACCGAAGGACAGCTCTACGGATATAAAATTGACGGACCGTATAATCCCGAAAAAGGTCACAGATTCAATAAATACAAGCTGCTGCTTGACCCTTACGCGCGTGCAGTGAGCGGAAATTTTGACTGGGTGCTTTCAGATCCGCGAGGATATGACGCAGACAGCCAGTTCAAAGATGCAATTTATTCAACAAAAGACAGTTCAGCCGGTGCTCCAAAATCAATCGTCATCAATCACGAATTCGACTGGTTTGACAGGCCTCTCAAAATTCCTTTAACAGATACGATCATTTACGAGACCCACGTAAAAGGTTTTTCATTTCACGAAAGTTCATCGGTCTATTCACCGGGAACATATAAGGGATTGACCGAAAAAATTCCTTATCTCAAAGATCTCGGAATAACCGCCGTCGAACTTCTTCCGATTCAGGAATTCGACGAAAATGAAAATACCCGAAAAAATCCCATGACAGGGGAAAAGCTTAAAAACTACTGGGGCTACAGTACAATGAGTTTTTTCGCTCCGAGAGGTCGTTATTCTTCAAAAGGAGCGCTTGGAGAACAGTTCTACGAATTCAAGGAAATGGTGAGAGATTTCCATAATGCCGGAATAGAAGTTTTTCTTGATGTGGTTTTCAATCATACAGCAGAAGGAGATCAGACCGGCCCGACTATGTGCTTCCGAGGCATAGACAATTCAATTTACTATATGCTCGAAAGCGACAAACGCTATTATAAAAACTATTCAGGATGCGGAAATACATTCAATTGCAATAATCCGATCGTCCGAGAATTTATAATCGACTGCCTGAAGTACTGGGTAATTGAAATGCATGTTGACGGTTTCAGATTTGATCTCGCATCAATTCTCGGCAGAGACCAGGAAGGAAATATTCTCAAGAATCCTCCGCTGATAGAACGCATCGAATCGGATCCGATTCTTAGAAGTACCAAAATTATAGCCGAGGCATGGGACGCCGCCGGAGCTTACCAGGTGGGACACTTTCCGGGAAGATGGGCTGAATGGAACGGCAAATTCAGAGATGATGTACGCAGATTTTGGAGAGGTGATTCAGGCACAGCCGGAGCATTCGCTACAAGAATAACCGGAAGCTCGGATCTATATTCAACTGAAGAACGCTCTCCTCTTCACAGCATCAATTTCATAACAGCTCATGACGGATTCACTCTGCGCGACCTGGTTTCATTCAAGAATAAACATAATGAAGAAAACGGCGAAAATAATACAGACGGCGAAAATCACAATATCAGCATGAACTTCGGCATCGAAGGAGACGATGTTACCCCATTTATCCAAAAAGAAAGACGGCGGATGATAAAAAACTATTTCGCATCACTTCTTTTAAGCCAGGGAGTACCGATGATTCTATCAGGTGATGAATTCTGCCGCACGCAAAAAGGCAATAACAATGCATACTGCCAGGACAATGAAATATCATGGATCAACTGGAATCTGCTTGAATCAAACAAAGATATGTTTAATTTCGTAAAGTCTCTTATTGCATTCAGAAAGAGACACACTTCTCTCAGACGCAAAAAATTTCTTACAGGCGGAAATTCTCCTTACGAATCATCGCCGGATATTTCATGGCATGGGACTACTCCCGGAAAACCTGACTGGACGGAAGAAACGGGATTCATCGCATGCATCATTAACGGGTTCTATTCAATACAGGATTTTACAAGCCAGGATGCTGACATCTTTATGGCATTTAACTCATCAAAATTCAACAGAAATACAACACTTCCGGAATCGCCTAACGGCGGATCATGGAAAAGAATAATGGACACTTCGCTTGACAGCCCGGATGATTTCTGCCTTGAATGTTCAGCACGGATAACCGACAAAAAATATCTTGTAAAACGTTATTCATCCGTTCTTTTTATTTCTGAGAGGAATTAGTATTCAGAGGAAGCTTATGAAAGAAATTGATTTATCAACCTGGAAGCGCCGCGGACATTTCGCTTTTTTCCATAGAATGGATTACCCTCATTTCAATGTTTGTTTCGATATTGATATAACGGATTTTGCAAAAAAAATAAAAAGCAGCAAACTTCCTTTTTATTTTAGTCTGATTTATCTATCAACACTGAGTGCAAATAAGATCGAAGAATTCAGATACCGCATCCGTGACGGAAAAGTATTTCTTCATGATTCACTGACTCCGTCTTTCACCTATATGGACGGAAAAGACGATGATGATCTCTTTAAAATGATAACAGTTGAATTAAGCGGAGACTACAATAATTTTATTAAGCTTGCTTCTGAAAAATCTAAAAATCAGAAAGATTATTTCATTGCCGAGGACTTTAAGGACCGCGACGACTTCATTTACTTCACATCTCTTCCTTGGATTTCATTTACGCATCTGTCTCATACAATCAATTTCAATAAAAATGATTCGGTTCCGAGATTATCGTGGGGAAAATATTACGAACGCGGCTCAAGAATATATCTGCCGTATTCAGTTCAGGTCAACCACGCTCTAGTTGACGGAATTCATATCGCAAGATTTAAGGATACCCTCGAAAATCTATTAAATAATTTCAATTGATACTGCGTCGGAATTCCTCCAGTTTTCATATAAGAAAACCGGTTATTTATATTCTCATATCTTCTCTGTATATTTCAAGTGAATACGGGATGTTATCATTAATGAGCGGCTGAACCTCTTCGGTTCTCTGTTTGAAAGAGCGTCCGAGATTTACACGCGAATATTCACTTTCAGTACCGAGTTTCTGCGCATACTCAATCGACTTCCAGTATGCAAGACTTGATTTCGCCTCATTGTTCTGAAGCTGATAAACCGCCCCGAGATTATTGTATGACGCAGCAAGAGTCTCATATACTTTAATATGACTTGTCGCACGGTTATCAACTTTTTTGATTCTGTCTGCATCAAGCTCAAAAACGGAAATAACTTTCGTATACTGGGCTTTTGCAGAATCAAGATTATTAAGTCTGAGGAAAACATTTCCGAGAGAAAACATCAGCTCAGGCGATCTTGCGAAATCATCATACAGGTTCATCCACTGGGAAAGCGCATCTTCATAAAGGCGGTTCATGTAATAAATCCGGCCGAGATTATAATGAAGCTCGGAAGATTCATATTGGTTATCAAGCGCCTTCTGATACTTGTTCTGTGCTATAGAATAATTTTCCATTTTATCTTCGAGTCTGTCTACGTCTTCACTTTCAAGCGAATCAAGATCAGTTTGCTCGAGCTTGATCTTATCAAAGAAGTAATAAAACAGATTTCCTTCGAGAGCATAAGTCTTGCCTATTGATTCTGTTTCTTTATAAAATTCTTCATAAGTAAATTCAGGCTGTGTCTGATACGCACTCTCAGCAGCACGCAGATATTTATATGATTTAACGGGATCTTTAGTCATATAATAAAATTCACCAAGAAGAGCTAAAGCGCCGAAATATTTTTCGTTTTTACTTTCCGCATGTTCAAGTGCCGTAAAAAGATAATTCTCAGCGAGCTTCGGATTTCTCTGCAAAATGGCCAGCTTCGCATACTGAAGATACAATGGAGGATAATTCGCATCACGCTTTTTTAATGCCTTCAGGATATCAGCTACAACAGGAAAAGGATTATCTTCAGAATCCTTAAGGCGCGGTGACTGGATTCCGAAATCAATTCTTACATTATTCTTTTCGTCTGCCTTTTTGCTCATCACATACCATGCGGCTTTTGCAAGCAGAGGACTAGGCACCTCAGGCAGAAGATCTTTATCTCTCATTTTTACATAGAGATCAATTGTCTCTGCAAATGCATCGCGCTCAATAAATAGATTCATAAGTCCCGAATATCCTATAGGAGAATCAGGAGCCTTCGCGATGATATCCTCAAAATACTTGCGCGCTTTCAGAAACTGCCCCTGATAGAAATATGCGTTCCCTATTCCGTATAATGAAGTTATATCATCAGGATTCTTGTTATTTGCCTTACGGTAAAAATCAAGCGCCACATCAAGCTGTGTATCGACTTTATCAATCGGTTTTGTTATTTCATAATAATAACGTTTCAGATGCGGCTTCAGTTCGTTAAAATATCGCGCCGGAACCTTGGAATAAAAATAACCGAGATTATTGAGAATATCATATTCAATAAAATTATCTTTTTCGGCTATTTTGTAGCCTCTGTTGAGTTTATCTATAGAACGGTCGTATTCTTTTTTATCGAAATAGGCGCGGCCGTATGAATTATAACCGTAAAGATAATCCTTTTTATACTTAGCATCGACCTCGCGGAAAAGTTCTTCCGCCTTGGCATAATCTTCCGTTTTTGGATCATTATTTTTCCGGATAAGCTCAACGCCTTTATTGATAAGCCTTTTTGCCATAAATGGTTTATACACGTACTGATATCCAAGAACACCAAGCACTATAACCATGAGTCCCGCGATTGACATATTGCGTGTTCTTTTAAGAAGAATCTTCTGGCGTTCGCGCCCTTCCTGAGTATATTCTTCACGGGCATATATTCTTCTGCGCTGGAGCGAATCGGAGCTGGTATCAATTACAATTCCCAGTTTTTCTTCAAGGTAAGCCTGAACATCATCCTCGCGCGCACCGTCAAGAATCATATTAACAAGTTCGGATGTATCATCTTTGGAAAGTTTATCATTGACGATTGCGTCTTTTACGGCTTTCATCAAACCGAATGACATAAGCTTGAGTGCATTTTTCAGCTTGCGCATCTCATGCACTGTCAAATCGAGGGCATCCTCGTCAGTTTCAGGCGCCGGGATATAACCGCGCGAATTCATTTCAGGAGCCTGATTTCTTACTACGTCGTCAATAGCATCGATGTTATCAATTCCGGAATCCATACCCGAAAAAGTCTCACCGGCAGATACTTCATCTGAACCGAAAGAAATATCACCCGAAGAAGCACTAGTCTCATCAAATGAAGAAGAAAAATCTATTTCCGGAAGTTCATCTATATCCGCTGTCTGAACATCCGCTTTGCCGCCTATATCAATATCAGACAAATCGGGTCCGGAAAAATCAGCCGATCCGTCGAGAGAAACCCCGCCCAGATCATCGAAAGAAGCAGCATCTTCAAAAGACGGCAGCTCTTCAGAAGAAGATTCTTCCTGCGAAAATTGATCATCCAGTGAAAAATCAGACGAAGAATCCGCGAATGAATCTTCACCGCCTACGAAAATATCTTTTGAAATATCCTGATCATCCACTGCCTCAGGTTCATCTTCAAGCAAAGACTCAATCTGTCCTTCTGCCGTACTTGTATCTATTTTCTTTTTAAACTTTGAGGCAATTTTATCTTTTAATGACTGAAACTTCCCTGCTCCTGACGGCGCTTCTACGGAAGCCGTCGTTTCATCAAAACCAAACGAAGGTTCGCCAGAATCAGTTTCTCCTCCGAAATCAATATCAGGAAGAGCGTCTGAAACAGTTTCTTCAGATCCGAATGCAGAATCGTCAATACCTGAAAAAGTATCACTTTCAGTTTCCGGAAATGCATCAGAAGCTGCAAACTCGTCCTGATCCTGAAAATTAAATGACGGTTCAGGCTCATCCTCAATTTTAACCATTGAAGTGATATCCTGAATCTCACCGGCAGTATCAGAAACATCCTGAAAATCGGATGATGCGTCTAAATCCTGGCTTGAAGCAGGCGTTTCATCGGTTTTTTTGCGCGAAGAGGCACCGCCGGGCAATACGCTCAGTATACGCTCTATTTCAGCAGCTTCTTCCGGCGTTATCGCCGCTGTTTCTTTATACTTTTCAGCCATTAATTATTTCCATAAAAGAGACATAATCACAATTATAAACTACTTTCAAAAAATCAATACCTTTTTACAAGAGCTTCACGCCAATAAGGCCTTATTCGTTTAATTATCGGAAAAATTATACTAAAAATTGAGATTATACGGATTCAGTCTTTATTCTAAGCGAATTCTCATGTTTTTGAATCATAATCCCGAAATTATAATATATTCCCGTAACCGGGCAAACTTTAATTCGGCGGAAAAGCCCTTTTATGAAAAAATATCTTTTTATTCTTCCTCTGTTCTTCATTGCCGGAATAAGCGCTCAGACTGAACCGGATACTGCATATGAATATTCGCTGAAAAATTTAAAAAGTTCAACAGCTCCCTATGCCGCTAAACTCATTCTTGATAATAACGGTCAAGGCACCAACGTTTCATTGAAAAAAGGTACAGTTTTCACATATAAGAACCGCTCCTGCAAAAAAGCATACATTGCCGGAGATTTTTCCGGATGGAAGAAGATTAGCATGAAGCGCGGTAAATACGGAGTATGGTATTATTTTCTCGCAGAATATGACAGAAGAGAAGTTGTAAGATACAAGTATTTCGTCGACGGAATATGGGCAGCTGATCCGATGAGCGAAGAAGGAGAAGATGACGGATTCGGTTCTACCGTTTCCAAAACAGCTGCACAGTCAACCGGCGAAAACAAATTTGTTTCTTATAAAATTATAAAAGAAGGAAAAAAATCATTTGTTGAATTCAGAATTTTCAATCCTTCAGCTTCTTATGTTTCAATTGTCGGTGATTTTAACAGATGGAATCCCGAAAACGATGTTCTTTTCCGTGATGATAAAAACATATGGCGCATAAAAAAACACCTGCCCAAAGGACAGTACCGTTATTCATACGTCATTGACGGAGAATGGAAAACCGACACATACAATCCGCAGTCAAGCTCGAATCCTGCAGGAAGACTCTGTTCCTTAATCATAATAAAATAATATTCGGAATATTTTTGCGATATTACATTAAGCACTTTGCTGAATTTATGCAAACTGTTTAATGTAATAATATTATTGCTTTTTTAATTATTCCGCCTCAAAATATGATTCATCGGGGGAAATATGCCTAACAGGGGAAACGGAAAAGACATTATACTTCAGGCTTTTCACTGGAATCTCGTAAAAACTCAGGGAGACGGAACAATAGACGGCAGAGATGTCTCGTGGTACCGGATACTTACCGAATCAGCCGATAGAATCGCTTCATGCGGTTTTACAATAATTTATCTTCCGCCTCCATGGCGTGACGACTCAGCATGGGAATCCAACGGTAAACACGGCGGCGGTGAAGGATATTACTGGCATGATTTTGACCTCGACTCAAGATACGGTACAAAAAAAGAATTAAAAGAACTGATTCTTGCGATGCATTCACGCGGAATAAAAGTAATCGTGGATCTGGTAACAAATCACCGTGACGGAAACAGAATGCAGAAAGATATATGGGAATATCCCGGAGAATGCTGGGCAAATGGAGGCATTGACAGCGGCGGCAGTTTTTTTGACGGACGCTTCGATCTTTCACTTTCAAATCCGAGGGTCAATAAACGCATAAAAGAAGCGATGAATGAATTGATGGACGAATGCGGTGTTGACGGCTGGCGCTGGGATTATGTATGGGGCTATGAAGTTAAGGAAGTAGTCAACTGGATAAAATCAACAAACAAAGAGGAATATTTTTCTGTCGGCGAATACTGGCAGGATTCGCCGTTTATGACAAATGACCCAATGGTAAAAAGATACGGCGCAGATGAAGGAGCAAGAATACTAGGATGGGCAAAGGAGAGCGGAGGCTGCGCGTTTGACATCATATTAAAGCGATGCATTCAGTCAGCAGATGCGCGCAACCTCAAATTCGCTCTTATTGCAAAATCCTCACCGGAAGAACGTTCATCTCTTGTTTCTTTCGTTGACAACCACGACATGGGAGCTTCACCCTACTCTCCTGCAAACGGCTGGGGACAGCAATGCTGGCCGTGTCCGCCTAATTTCAAATCAAGGGCTTATGCTTTCATTCTCTCAATGCCCGGCACACCCTGTGTTTACTGGCCGGATTGTTTTGACTGGGGACATGAAACTGAGATAAAGGAAATGATCCGTCTTAGAAAAAGAGCCGGGATTATTTCTTCTTCCGAATGGATCGATCTTACAGATAAATTCTACGGTTTTGCCGGAATAATTCTTAACGACAAAAAGGAAGAAGCTCTTGCTGTATCAATAAATTCAAATTTTGCGGCACCGGAAGAAATCTGGGAAACTGGTTTTGAAAAAAAAGGCGAATACACTGTATGGATCAATAAAAAGTTTTTAAATTAATCTTAATTTGCTTGACAGTGTTACTTTATTTTTCAAAGTTCTTTTATGACAAAAGTAATACTATGCTCCTTAGCAGTTTTTTACGTTCTCAATATTTCAGGATATGACGACACTAAACAAATCAAGACTGTCAAAATTGAAATTGACGATAACTTCTATATTTGGGAAAACACAGATCTGCCGCCGGAAACAATAGAGCAAAGCAAAGAAACCGTATCACCTTTGACTGTTATTTCTTTTACAAATTTTTACCCCGGCATGAAATTAACAAGTTCAGAAATAAAGAAAGAACTATTCCGTACCGAACTCCGGCTGAACAATTCTAACTTTTTCTACTCAGCCGGACTGATAGAAATCCCCGACAAAGAAAATAAAAATCTTACAAACATCTTAATTTCAGTAACTGACGGATATAGAAACAGATTCGGCGGAGGAAACGCCTATGCTTTTTACGGAATAGATAATATCAACGGTAAACGCAAATCTTTCAGGATATATGCTGGTTACAATTATGCGGGCATACAATACTCCGATCATCTTTTTTTTGATAAAGACTTCCTGTTTTCCTTTGAAGCTTACTACATAAAAAACGACAGCCTGTTAAAAGATCTTATCAAATATAATTCCGCAGATGCTTCAATATCCACGGGTTACAGATTTACACCTGATATGTCTCTATTGCTGAAATACAGAAGCAAGTTCATGAATATCTCTTATACGAATTCTGACGAAGGAATAGTTGAAAATAAAAATAAATCAGTTACTCAATTCTTTTCAACCACAATAGAAAATAATAAGAACTGGAAAATCCCCGGAGGAATATTTTCTTTCAGAATAGAGATTACTCCGGAATTAATAAAACCAAACAGCAAGACCGTCAGCAAAAAATATTTTGCTAAAACCAAATTCAAATATGATCTCGGATTTCTTTCATTAAATTCTCAAATTTCGGGAGGATTACTTCGCGGTGATTCCGCATTTTCAGATGAATTCAATCTGTTTTGTACTCCCGATTTATCGATAAGATCAGGATATGAACCGCTTGAACTTATCGGGAAGAAATTCGCGATGATAAATAATGAAATCCGTTTTAACGCGCTTTCCGGCATGATTGCTTCGGTAATCGATACTGACCTGTCATTATTTCTTTTTAATGACACAGGAATCATTTCAGAAGAAGACGATTCATCCGAAAGGAAATTATGTGATGCTTACGGAACAGGGTGCCGGATATTCTTCAATGCTCCTGTTTTCGCATATTTCACATTTTCGTACGGTGTTAACAGAGATAAAAACGGACGTTTCCTTTTTTTCGGAACTGCAGGGTTTTAAATCAATGCCATTCAAGGGTTGCAATTTTTTTAAGGCAATGTAATGTTTCACTTTCATTATCAGAAAGCACACAGAACAAAGCCCTTTCTGTTAAATATTTTGCTCCGTTATTTTCGTAATAAAGAGGACTCATAAGAATTATCCCCTTTCCTCTTCCGGCGGAATATGAGTCATCACCGAAACAAGAAACGATATCAGATTCGCATTTGAATTTTTCAAGATGCTTTCCTTTCACAAATTTAATGGAACTTATCTTTGATGAAGTCTTTGCAACCATAAGACGGGCGATATCCGCCATGGTCATCCGCGCATTTATTTCAGAAACCGGATTTAAACAAATTTTATCGCCGTCACGGAAAGTATAAGCATCAAAAGATACATGACCGGTATATCCTTCGGAAAAAACAGTTTTTGCAATTATTTGCGCTGCATCCGAGAGTGCGGCAGCAACACCTTCTTCTATTGATGCCCCTGAAATCAGCGCATCAAACTGACCACGTGACGAACTGAACAGTTTGCGGATATTGAAGTTCTCAATGCATCCTTCTTTGCAAATATAAAAACCGGCAGAATAATCATCTATGCGGTCTCTCCAAGGTTCAATGACAAATGATATTCCGAAGCTGTAATAATTAGATGCCTTTGAAAGCTTTTTTAAATCGTCGTTTTTTTTAACATGAATGAATCCGCTTGCAGAAGAACCAAACTCTGATTTAGCTACAAATGGAATCGCCGATTTCGCGGCTAAGTCAAGAAGCTCTTCGTATGTATCAGCACATTCGCCGTGAGGATAACCGGAAATACGGCATATCTCATTTGAATATTTCCTCGAATTAATCTTCCTGACAATTGATTCTTCCGGAAAATCACATACGCAGTTGTATGATTCAAGAAGCTTCCGCGCACAAGAATTCATTCCCCATGCGCGGCCTTCACTTTGCGAAGCTGAATGCCCGGCTATTGACGCGCTTTCAATTCCGATTTGCTCTAAATATTTATAATAAGTCGGAAACGGAGTTATATTAACAATTGCTGAATCAAGAGAATCAATTGCCGGTATAAAAAGACAGGTCATCTCCGCAGCAAATTTCTGATACCGTTCAACTGGAATATTGCCGAGTTCAAGATCGAAATTTGAATTGAGATAATAAGTTCTTTTCAAATACGTTTACCATTCAAAATAAATACTGTCGGAAACAAACCTGTTTCTCTTCCTGATATTATCTGTGAAGCCATATGATCACGCGAAATTACCGATTCACGGTCAATCAGATTAACATCAATATAATTATCATAATTGATAACAAAATCCTCAAACATTATTCGACCATCATCAAGCTCATCACAATATTCGACATCAATCAAACCAGTACTTTCAATCAGCGATTTCCACCAAAGCGGAGAATGATATTTCGAATAACATTCCTCCCATACCTTCCATGACCAGTCAAAAGAATATTCTTTCGGCACTGTATCCTCTTTCCACAAAGGCTCTTTATTAAAGCATTCACTTCCAAAATGAAAATGTCCGCCCGGTTTAATTATTGAAAAGAGTTTTTTAAGAAAACCGCAATTATCACCAAACATAAACAAAGAATTCATGCAGAACACAGCATCAAAATAACCTGAAGCAAACAAAGTATTATCAGTAATGTCTGCCTGTATAGGTATAATTTTATCAGCAAGATTCTTTTCTTTTGCTTTTTCGAAAAGATCATTGCAGTTATTCCATAAATCTACTGAAACAACAGTTACGCCGAATGTTTCAGCAAGAAAAAGTGAACTTCTTCCCTTGCCGCATCCCAGATCAAGTACGTAGTTACCGGGTTTAAGATTCATATGTTCTACAATCTTTGAAAGAAGAAACATACCGCCGCATCCGACGAAATCGCCATAAAGATCCGAATCAGTCATATCCATTAACTTCGGATATTTACAGCGGT
>DAOMHE010000021.1:0-19567 GCA_035430785.1 Spirochaetota bacterium
GTTCACAATTAAAATTGCATCATTAAAGCTTTTTTCGGTTCTAAGCTTTTTTTCAAGAATTTCGTTAATATTATCCGAATTATAATCAAGGTATAGAACATTTGCTATAGTCAAGACTGTAAAAACAGAAATAACCATAACATATCCAATGATGACTTTACGGCGGAAATTCAATTATTTACTCCTCAATAAATCCAAGTAAATAAAGATCGGGGCCTTTTAATTTTTTTGAAAAACACTTAAAGATTTTTCCTTTATACTCGAAATCAAAAGGTTTAACGGATTGTATATTTTCAGCGAGCTTCCTTATTTCAGGAGAATTTTTTTCATAAGAAAGTCTGTATTCTTCGTTTGTTACAGGATGATTGGAAAGTTGATCAAGATAATAAATTAAACCAACTTCATTTATATCAGAAAATATTGTTGCTCCCAATGATTTTGAAATAACCAGAGATTTTTTTGAAACAAGCATTAAAATCTCGTCTTTATTGGAAATAATTGAATCAGCCAACTCTTTGATCTTGATATCAACCGAAGCTCCCCCGATAAAACCTTTTTCAGTATAAATAGGAGATATTACCATTATAATCCAGCCGTTGCCGACAAGACTTCCGTAAGGTTCAGGCGACCACATTACTTTTTTATCGGGATTCTTTTTCTCCGAAATCATATTCCACCAGTACATTTGGCGCATATCAAGTTTTGGTTTAATTCCGGACATTAAATCCTTATACGGATATGTTAAAGCAATCGGATCACCTGTCATAATCCATGATTGGGCGGAAAAAGGTGTTAATTTCTGCGCTTTAATCATTTCTGTCTGGGCATTTTCAAGAAGAAGCATTTTTCTCTTAACATCATCATTTACTGGAACAAAACCGCTTGTTGCGATAGCAGCTTTGCCGTCATTTTTATATTTGTAATATTGTGTATTATTAAAAAAGCGGTAATTTCCGCCGGCAGCTTCATCCATTGAAGAAATATCCAGATTGTAATTCTCGGAGGTTAGAAGCAGAACTTCTGTAACATTGTCCAGATTTTCAGCATTTCTTTCGGCAATAACTAAACTTGACTCAATTACAGAGACAATTTTATCCATTGTCTGTAAAAGTTCATTGTTTTTACTATGCCCGCATGATAAGCAGAATAATAATGCTAAAAACAGCAAAAAAGGTCTCTTTACATTGTTCGGACAATCCATCTAACCAACCCTTATGAAATTGCTCAAAAAATTCAGCTTAACTATTATTATTAATATTGCATTATTATTTGCAATACAAAAATAATGCTTCAATATATTTTTTAAAGTGATTTGCAGGTTTTATGAAAGTATGTATCCCTAAATTGTCAGGTTTCTGCCCCGGAGTAAAAACTGCCGAAAAGAACCTGATGAACGGAAATAAAAAACGAAAACTGGTAATTATAGGAAAACTTATTCACAATAACCGGTATATATCATATTTGTCGGATTTGGGAATTCAAACAGCCAATGATTATTCGGTTGTTGATTCTGAATCTATAGTGGTTATAAGAACTCACGGAATCAACAGATTTACAGAAAAAGAAATAAGAAAGCATCATGAAGTACTTGATTTAACGTGTTTTAAGGTTAAAAATTTACAAAATAAAATATTAGAAAAATCCGAAGAAGGATTTCATATCATTATAACAGGTAAAAAAAATCATCCTGAAGTTCAGTCTCTTCTTAGCTATGCAGACAATTCCGATGTAATTGAAGATGAATATCTCTCAGAAATATTTTTCAGAAATCACAGCGAATCATTAAAAAATAAAAAAGTTTTCATATGTTCACAGACTACAAGTTCCAGGGATCTCCTCGAAAAAACTGAAAAATTGGCCAAAGAGTATCTTCCTGATTCAATAATAGAGATGTTTGATTCGATTTGTTCTATAACAGATCAAAGAGAAAAGCAGGCAATTGATCTTCAGGCTAAAGTTGATGCAACAGTTGTTTTAGGCGATAAAGAATCCTCTAATGCCATGAAACTGTTCAATAATCTCCATAAAATAAATGAAAATACATATTTTGCTTCCTCTACAGAAGAACTGGTGAAGATTTCCGAAGTTCTGGGAAATGCAAAATCCATTCAGATAGTATCCTCATCCTCAACACCTAAATTTGTCGAAGATGAGGCCGTTAAATATTTTGAATCCATTTAATGCGGAGAAATATTGATGAAATACTTAATTCTTTTAGCTTTAACTTTTACCTTTAATCCTTATCATGTTTTGCCTGCTCAAACAGGTGATACAAAATATGAATCAATTTTCAATTCTGCGGAAAATACCGTTCTGATTTCAAGGAACGGCATGCATTCGGTTTTAAATTTTATTAAAAACAGCAATTCAGTTGATTTAACAAATAAAACGAATAAATCAGAATTGCTTGCTGAAAGTAAAAGAATCTGGTTAAAGTCAGCATGGACGTCTTTTCTTGATTATTTTTTTACTCTTGAATCATTAGAATACGAATTGAAATCAATTAAGACTTATTCCAGATATTCAGAATCGAGAATTTTCCATATCAGAAGAGCCCTTTTTCTCTCAAAATACCGTTTCGCACTGGAATTTATAACTGAAATGGAAAAAGATACAGCATTTCATACCATTTTGAATGATAAGATTCCTGAAGAAGGTTTTCCCTCGGGACTATATTCTAAACTGAAATTCAATTATTTAAATGTGATGACTGCTACCGAGTTTGCTGCATATAATTCTCTTTCTATGAATTATGAAGTTCCAAAAAATAAACTTCTGGTTTCAGCAATGAATGAAGATTCAAAATATCTATGGAATGCAGGTAAAGGAAAAGGTGAAATTCTTACTGCAAAAAATTCATTGTCAGTAATAAAAGAAGGATTTAAAAGAGCTGTTTTCCCGGTACAGAAAAATATTTCCGAAACTGCCGGTGATATTAAAATATTGCGTCATAATAAAAATCTTATTTCTAAAAAACAGATTGAGCATATTAAAAGCATTTTATTGCCCGGTGACATTTTGCTGGAAAGAAGAGAGTGGTATTTAACTAATGCCGGTATTCCTGGTTTTTGGACTCATGCGGCAATTTATATCGGAACAGCTGAACAGAGAAAAAAATATTTTAATGATAGTATTAATGAATTTCTTAAAAATGAAAATTACAATGATATTGAGTTTTTGTTAAAAGATAAATATCCATCAGCCTACTCAATCTCTCTTCAGCCCGATGAATCCGGTTATGAAAGAAGTGTTGTTGAAGCAATAAGCGAGGGTGTCCTTTTTACATCAATCGAACATTCTGCAGACTGTGATTCAATTGCAGTCTTGAGGCCGAGACTTTCAAAAAACGAAATCGCTAAAGCAATCATAAAAGCATACCATTACAGCGGCAGACCTTATGATTTCGATTTTAATTTTTTAACTGATTCAGCTCTTGTCTGTACGGAACTTGTTTACAAATCATATGAAACAGCAAATAACGGATCAGGCATACCTTTTATAATGGAAACTGTTGCAGGAAGAAAGATGCTTACGGCAAACGGAATTGCCAGAACATTTGAATTGCAGGACAGCAGTAAAAAGATCTTTGATTTTGTGTTATTTTATGACGGAATAGAGTCAAAAAAGTTATCGGTTTTACAAACTGAAAAGGAATTTGTAAAAAGCATTAAACGCGGAAAGTGGCACATCTTTATGCAATAGAAATTTAAGATGTGCGTTTTCTTACAATAACTGATTTTATTGATCTGCTGTCAGATTCACTGATGGTAATTTCACATCCTTCATAAATGTACTTCTCTCCGGTCTTTGGGATTTTTCCGGAAAGCCACATTATAAAACCTGCGACTGTATCATAATTTCTTTTATCAATTTTCAAAGAAAATATTTTTTCAAAGATGTCAATATCAAGTGAAGCATCGACCAGATATTTACCTTTTGTAATTTCTGATACGAAATCTTTTGATTCATGCTCTCTCGTCTGAATTTCTCCGAATATCTCCTCTGCAATATCTTCTCTTGTGGCAAGTCCGGTTACTGCTCCATGCTCATTTACAACAAAAACCATCATTATTCCGTTGTTTAAAAATTCGTGGTAAAGTTCATAAATCAATTTAGTTTCAGGAACATAAATTGCAGGTTTGATAACGTTTTTAATTGAAGACGGATTCATAAAAAGATCTTTGAAGCTGATATATCCTATTATATTATCTACCCTCTTTTCATATACTGCGATTCTTGAAAAATGAGTTTTATCTATAATTCTGACAACATCCTTTATGCTGTCTCCGGATTCAATTGATACTATATCAATAGTAGGAGTCATTATTTCTTTAACCATGACTTCATTCATTTGAAGAATTTCGTCAACATACTCCTTGTAATCGCGTTTTATTACTCCGGTTTGTTCTCCTATTTTAAAAAAGAGACCTATCTCTTCGCGGGAGCGCAGAAATGACTTATCAGAAGATGTTTTGAATAATCTTTTTGCTATTGATGAAAATGATAATGATACAAAAACCAGAGGTTTTAAAAACGCTATAACAGCATTAATAGCATAAGAAAAATAACAGATAAAGAAAGAAGTTTTTGAACGGGCAAATATTTTGGGTATGATTTCTCCAAAGAGTAAAAGAAAAACCGTAAGAACTGCGGATATAATAAATAATTCTTCCGGACCTGTTTGGTAAAAAGTATTCGCAACATAAGCGACAAGAACAGTTGTTCCGATATTTGCAATATTGTTTCCTATAAGAATTGCGGCAATAGTATTTTCAGATTTTTCTAATATCCGTAAAGCCATCAATGCTCCGAATTTTCTTTTTTCTGCCAAAGATTTAAGGTGAAGTTTATTAGCGGACATAACTGCCGTTTCTGATGCAGAAAAGAAAAAAGATAATAGAATAAAGCAGAATATTGCAATTTCATATATTAATTCAATCATTTACTTTTTCCAGTACTTCAATGGTTTCAATTCTTTTTCTTCTAACGCTTCTTACTCTAAGCATATGTTTATCGACGGCTACAATATCACCTCTAAAAGGAAGTCTCTCAAGCTTTTCTATTATAAAGCCTGCAATTGTTTCACTATCATCTGATTTAATTGATTCGGCAAATTCTGAATTGAAATCAACAATCTGCATATCACCGGTTATTACCGAAATTCCTTCACATGAACGAACTTCCGGTTTAATATCTTCCCTAGATAAAGAGAATTTTTCACCCATAACTTCAGCAATCATAGAAGAAAGCGTTACTATGCCCATCGTTCCGCCGTATTCATCGACAACAACAGCCATTTGAATGCGTTTTTCGATAAATGAATGAAGAAGTGAGGACAATTCCTTTGTAGACGGGAAATGATTCGGAGGTGTAAGAAGTTTGTTTATATTTTTTGCTTTTTTCAATCCATAGTGATACGGAAGAAGATATCTATAATCAATAAAACCGACAATGTTGTCAATATTATCCTTGAACACAGGTATTCTCATAAATTTCTTTTTCATGAAAATCTGCATTGCTTCTTCAATAGTTGTGCCGTATTCTAAAACAGTTATCTCATTTCGCGGTATCATTATACTTTGAGCTGTTTTTTTTGAAAGTTTTATTACATTACGGATAAATTCAATTTCCGCAGGCTGTAAAGCGCCGTCATCCTTGCTTATATCAAGCGCGGCATCTATTTCTCCTTCAGTAATATTAACGCTTTCTGAAAAATCAATTTTTAATAATTTTATTACTGAATGCATTATTCCGAGAATCAGAAATCTTATCGGCGTTACGACAAAATGAAAAACATTAAAAGGCGATATAATGGCTTTTGCAAATCGGAGACTGTTATTTATTGCAACTACCTTCGGCATTATTTCGCCGAATATTATGATTAAAGGAGTTGCTATAAGCATAGCTAAATAATGACCATACTTCGGGGAAATATCGATACATATTTCTGCAATTATTGTTGAAACAGATATGTTTACAAGCAGATTGCATAGGAGAAGTGAAATTAAAACTTTTTCAGGAGATACGAGAATACGGTATATTTTTTTTTCTTTGGCTGTACCGTTCGACATTCTGAATATGTCGGTCTTTCCGATTGAAAAAAGAGCCGTTTCAGAACCTGAAAAAAAGGCTGATAAAAGAATTAATAAAGGCAGAATAAAATAAAAAAAATCGGGTAAACTGTTCACCCTGCTGCTCCGTCAAAATCCGGAAAAAGTTTATCCGCTTTCTTCCTGAATATTTTAGCACATTCTTTTTTAAACTCAAACGGAGGGTCAATTTCACCTTTTTCAATTTTCGAAAGATACGATGGAGAACATTTAAGCATAGATGCGAGTTCTCTTTGAGTAATTCCTTTTTTTGTCCGTTCATTCCAAATCATGTTGGAATCGGATTCAACAATAACCTTTTTTGAGGGAGAAAAAAGAACGTTTAATTCTACATCAAGATATTCAGCACAGCTTTTCTTAAATGATTCAGGAGCGTCTATGCTGTCTTTTTCAATCTTGCATAAGTATGACGGAGTTACTCCCATGGCTTTAGCCATGTCATTCTGCTTGATTTTACGAATTCTTCTGTATTTTGAAATAGAATTTCCCATATCAGAATTCTTTATTAGCAATAAGGGTAAAATCCTTTATGGTCTCATTACCGGAGTAATCAAGAGCCCTGACGGAAAATGCATTTTCACCATTATTCCATTTTATTCCGCTCACGAGATAGAAAGAAGAATTGAATATATCCTCGAATTTTTTTCCGGATAATAACAGCTGACCGTCTTTGGATATAATTTTATCAAATTTAATATCCATGATAATTTTGCTGTTATGATAAACCTTTAATGAATAAAGACCGTGGCGGTCACCTTTATTAATTTCATCAAATGCTTTTATCAGAAGAGGTCTGTCTTTTGTCAGTCTGACTGTGGTTTTGTCTTTTACAATCATAATCTTTCCATCTATATCAAAAGCAATATCCGAAATGACCGGCTGGCGTTTATCTTCAATCGGCTGTGCTAATGTAAATGGATTAATACTAGACCAGTCTTTCGGCTGAATAATACAGAAATGAATATGATTTCCGAAACTTCTTCCGGTATTTGCATATTTCCCGATCGGCTCGGAAGAAACAGCTTTTTTCGTACTATTAGAAGAATCATCAAGATGCAGGTATTGTGAGATGAATGTACTGTGAGAAATAAATTTATAATTGCCGCTGCCGGTATAGTCATCAAAAGGAAAAAGATCCTTATTCCACATATACAGAAGTTCACCGTCTTCAACAGGAAAGACATCATAAGAAGAGCTTATCATATCAACCCCGTCATGAAGGTGGTCGGGGCGGAATTCTGCAAAACTTGAAGTGACGCGGCCGCTTTTGACAGGCCATGTAAAATAACTGACACAAAGAAGCGCCGGCAATAATAAAAATTTATTCATATGTTCGCTACTCCTCAGAGACTACATTTTTAGGTGTCGATGCCGAACCGGAATGGATGTCGCAATATTCGCCTGGTTCCGTACCGCTTAAAAATAGTTCATCAGTTGCGGTTTCAGGGCAAAAGGCATTATCTTTCGGGACTTTTCCGCTGTCAAGACATATCGTCTGACGAGAGATTCCTTCCTCGGGAATAATAAAATCAGAAGGTTTTTCTTCAGAACATGCTGCGGAAATATATCTTCCCCAGACCGGTGCACAAAGAGAACCGCCGCTTTTGCCGCGCCCGAGAGAAATGGCTCCTTTGGTATTTCCCATCCATATAGCAGTTACAGAATCTGAAGTATATCCTACAAACCAAGCATCATTGTAATTGGTTGAAGTTCCTGTTTTACCTGCAGCCTGAAAATCAATCCTGTAAGCGGATGTTACATATTGTCCCGTACCGCCTTTTTTAAGAACATACCTTAAAACATTTACAGTTACTGCGGCAGCCTGCGGTGAAATAATTTTGCCAAGAGAATTACGTTTCTTCTCTATGTATGTCTTTTCTTCTTCTTCCGCGTCCCATACCATATTTCCGTTAAAATCCTTAACAGATTTTATTCCCCATGGTTTTACAAAATCGCCGCCGTTTACAATAACAGCATGAAGTGTAGCATTTTCAAGCGGTGAAAGTTCGTAAGTTCCAAGAGCCATTGATAAAGTTTTTTGAAACCTTTTATCTGCTTCAGAACCTGATAATTCCAGCGAATCCTGAATATATTTTCGTACAGTGGAATAACCCGTTTTATCGAGAACTTTGACTGCAATTGTATTGATTGACCTGACAAGAGCCTGGTGAACTGTTACATCACCCGAATATGTTCCGCTATAGTTTGCCGGCGAATATTTTCCGAATTTGACTTTCTCATCTTTAATTATTGTCGCGGGTGTAATATCCTTATCTTCAAAAGCCGCACAATACACAAGCGGTTTAAATGATGAACCCGGCTGACGGCGGCTCTGGCTTACCAGATCAAGCTGATTTTTTGAGTTAAACTCAAATCCGCCTACGTATGAAATAATTTCACCCGTTGAAGGATTTATTGAAACCATGGCTCCGCTCACAGATTCAGGATATTTTCCTGAATAACCTGAACGAAGTCTGGAAACTCCGTCAACGAGTGCGTTACGTGCGATATCCTGTTTTCTTCCGTCAATTGTTGTATAAATGGAAAGTCCGCCTGAACGCAGTGAATCCTCGCCGAATTTTTCAACGATTATTCTCCTGACATATTCATTAAAATATGGAGCTCTGTTTATTCTATACATACTCATTCCGGAAGAAGCTATGAGCGATGATTGAGCTTTTCCGTCATCGTTGAACTTGATATCCCATTTGTTCAGAAATTCCTTATAAAGAAAATCAGCTTTTTTTTCAGAAAAGAATCCCGCATCAGCAAGAGAATTTAATATGACATTCGTTTTTTTAACAGAATTGTTCAGATTATTCATCGGAGAGTAATAAAGCGGGTTTGAAATAGTTGAAACGATCATAGCGCATTCCGCTGTATTGCATTCTATCGCGTTTTTTCCGAAAAACATTTTTGAAGCGGATTCTACTCCATAGGCGCCGTTTCCGAAATAGATGAGATTAAGATACATAGACATTATATCATCTTTGTCATAAAGCTTTTCTATTTCATACGCGCAAAAGGCTTCATATATTTTTCGTTTTATACTTTTATCCATATCAGTAAAAAAGTTTTTAGCCAGCTGCTGTGTGACTGTACTTCCGCCCTGAGAAAAACTGAAACTGAAAACATTTTTTAAAACCGCTCTGAATATACCTTTTGGATTGATTCCCTTATGTTTGTAGAAATCCCTGTCTTCGCTTGCTACAACTGCATTTATTATATCTTTCGGAATTGAGTTAAAAGGAATAAGTTCGCGCTTCTGATTAAAATATTCACCTATGATTTCGCCGTTTCTGTCATAAATTCTGCTCGGAACTTCGACAACTTTTTTGCCGACATCGATATCCGAGGCAGAGTAAACAAGCCCGCGGTTGATATCCTCAGTTCTGTCAATAAGCTGTTTGTATTTAGCAAGTCTGTCCAGTGCAAGAGGCCTGTCACTGCGCCATTGCACGTAAACAAAAGCGGCGTAAGCTGAAAACAAAAGAAAAATACATGAGGGTATAACAACAAATACCAGAATTTTATGGCGTTTAATAAAGCTTAAAAGAGCAAAAATAAAATTCATTATACCTCAATTATTTCGCCGGATCCGCCGGAGTATTTTTTTCCTGCAAGCTGACCGCATCCTCCTGATATATCAGAACCGAGCGATTTTCTTACAATAATGGGAATATTCATAATCGAACAATACTGCATAAATTTATCAATATCTTTTTTATCCGGACATTCCGGTGAATTAAGCGGAATTAAATTCAGCATCACGTGAGCAAACTTGAAAAGTTTCTTTATTTCTTCGGCGTTTTTCTTTGAAATATTGTCTTTTCTCATTACATATTCGAGAGTCATACGGTTATATCCCGCAGCAGGATTCTTGTTTATAAAAGCGGCTACTTCTTTAATCGGATATTTATTCTCAACAGGCATGTTTATTTTACGCAATGCCGGATCGCTGTCATTTAAAGAAATTGCCAGATTGAAAAGATGTTTTTCCTGTACATATCTCTTAATTGCAGGAAGAATGCCGCATGTCGAAATTGTTATTTTCCTAACTGATATATGAAATCCGAAACTGTAATTCATGATATTTGCGGCTTTAATAACATTATCATAATTATTAAACGGTTCACCCATCCCCATAAAAACAATATTATTATTCAAAAGCCCCGTGGTTCTTCTAACATGGATTATCTGGTCAAGAATTTCTGCAACTGTAAGATTGCGTATAAAACCGATCTTTGCGGTTGAACAGAATGTACAACCCATGGCACAGCCTATCTGGCTTGAAATACATATTGTCAAACGCCCGTCATCGCTTGCCTCATTACGGAGAAGAACCGATTCAATAAAGTGTCCGTCTTCTGTTTTAAATAAAAATTTTTCTGTACCGTCGTTTTTTGAAAGAAGTCTTTCTTCAAGAACCAAAGGTGAAACAGAAAATTCTTCCTCTAATTTAGATCTCAGCTCTTTTGAATAATTGCTCATTTCATCAAATGACGCCACGTTCTTCGCGTAGAGCCATGAAAAAAGCTGGCGGGCGCGGTAGCGCGCCTCGCCCAGTCTTTCAAATATATCTTCTGCTTCTTCTAGATAATAGTTTTTTATGGAATCTTTCATTTATTTAGGATAAACCGCAATCTTTTTGAGATCAGGCTTTTCTTTAACATCTTCTTCAAACGCAGATTTTCTCTGTTCATTAATGTAATCTTTCTTCTGAAAAGAATAAACATATTCAGCAGGATCTTTGTATGTTCCATGAAGAAGTGCAACAACATCTTCTATGAATACAATTTCTTCATCTGTAGGAATTACAAATATTTTTATTTTTGAATCAGAAGTGCTGATTTCAAACTCTGCATTTCTATTTCTGCAGATTCTGTTTTTTTCTTTATCAAGTTTAAGCCCGAGACACTCAAGTCCTTCAAGAGCTTTTTCTCTTATTATCGGGCTCATCTCACCGACGCCGGCAGTAAAAATAAGTGCATCAGCTCCTCCCAATCCTGCAATATATGAACCGATATATTTTTTCAGACGGTAACATTCCATATCAATCGCAAGCTGACAGCGTTTATCACCCTTCTCTGCATTGTCTACCAGGTCGCGTCTGTCGGAATATTTACCTGTTATTCCGATGTGTCCGCTTTTCTTGTTGAGAATATTGTTCATTTCTGCAGGAGAGAGGTTTTCTTTTCCGATTATATATTCAACAACCGCTGCGTCGAAATCTCCGGAGCGAGTTCCCATAATAAGACCTTCAAGTGGTGTAAGACCCATGCTTGTGTCATAACACTTTCCGTTTTTTATAGCACACGCTGAAGCACCGTTCCCTATGTGAAGAATTACGGCATTTGTATCTTTAGGTTCTTTTCCAAGAAGAACAGCAGCTCTTTTAGAAACATAAAGATGGCTTGTTCCGTGAAAACCGTATCTTCTAACCTTATGATTTTCATACCATTCATAAGGAAGCGCGTACATAAATGTATGCGCAGGCATAGTCTGATGGAATGCGGTATCCATAATTGCCATGTGCGGAACATCCGGCATTACTGCTTTAGCGGCTTCAATTCCGGTTATATTAGGCGGCATGTGAAGAGGTCCAAGATCGATAAGATCTTTAAACGTCTTCATTATATCATCATCTATTATTACAGACTGCTTAATAATATCTCCGCCGTGAAGGACTCTGTGCCCGACAGCTTTTATCTGGTCAACAGATTGAAGAATATTATATTCAGGATTGGTCATTGTCTTCATCATCAGTTCTATCGCGACTTCATGATTTGGACAATTATGTTCTATCTTAACCTTACATTTATCTCTGCACGTAAATTCAATAAAACTTCTTTCCATTCCTACGCGTTCAACAATACCGGTTGAAATGGTTTCTTTTCTTGTGTAATTATAAAGCATGAACTTCAGAGAAGAACTGCCCGAATTAATACTTAATATTATCATTATTTATCTCCGATTTTTAAAAATTATTTACCTGCTGCCTGAATTGCTGTAACGGCAGTTACGTCTATTATATCCTGAACACTGCAGCCGCGTGAAAGATCGTTTACCGGCTTGTTAAGCCCCTGAAGAAACGGTCCTATTGCATGAGCCTTTGCAAGACGTTCAACAAGCTTATATCCTATATTTCCGCTTTGAAGATCAGGGAAAATAAGAATGTTTGCTTTTCCGGCAACCTTGCTGCCCGGTGATTTTTTCTGTCCAACTGACTCAACAAGAGCTGCATCTGCCTGAAGTTCTCCGTCGATTTCAAGTGACGGAGCTTTTTCTTTTGCTATTTCAAATGCTTTTATAACTTTATCAACATTCGGATGATCAGCACTTTTTTTAGTCGAGAAAGAAAGCATTGCGACACGAGGCTCCATTGAGCAAAGTGATTTCGCTGTTTCTGCCGAAGATATTGCAATTTCAGCCAGCTGTTCGATTGTAGGATCCGGATTAACCGCACAATCCGCAAAAACAAAAAGTCCGTTATCGCCGAAAGTTGAATTCGGAACGTACATGATGAAACATCCGGATACTACGCTGATACCCGGTTTTGTTTTGATTATCTGCAAAGCAGGTCTGATTGTATCTGCTGTAGAATGTTCAGCGCCCGAAACGAGTCCGTCTGCGGCATTTGACTGTATCATCATAGTCGCAAAGTAAATCGGATCTTTCATAGTTTCACGAGCTTTCTCGATAGTCATTCCCTTAGCTTTTCTCATCTCGAAAAACTTATTGGAATATTCTTCATATCTTGAATCCTTAACCGGATTGATTATCTCAACACCGTCAAGCGTAACGCCTTCCGAAGAAGCTTTCGTCCTAATCGCAGCTTCGTCACCGAGAAGAACGGGTTTCGCGATTTTTTTTTGTGCAATTTCACTTACAGCCTTAATTGTACGGGGTTCAGTCCCCTCCGGAAAAAGAATTGTCTTGTTCAGGGTCTTTGCCCTTTCGTAAAATGAATTCATCAGATCCATTATATAACTCCTTTATCAAATAAATAAATTCTATATATAGGTCTCTGTTTTTGCAGAGATCATATTCTAATCAACGAGATAATACACAGATCTCCATATTCTATATGTAAGTCTCTCAAGCCATCTCAATGATTCAATCTGCCGAAAAGCATCATCGGATTCAATTTCACCCTTTGAAAGACTTTCTAGTATAACAGCTCGGACTTTTTTCCTCGATTCTATCATACGCTCACTTACTGCTTCAATATCTTTTGCGTCATAACTGTTGTTTTTGGATTCAATCCATTGAATGATTTTATCAAGTTCAGCTGCAAGTTCTTCGCGGAGATTTTTAAGCAAATCGTATCTTTGCAAATTTTTCCATGTTTCTGTTTCATTTGCGCAGTCTGTTACATAGTCAATATGTTCTACCGCATGAAGCAGTGAAATTTTTCGTTTTCGTTCATAATCGATTCCCTGATACATTCGCACCCTGCTCATAAACTCGGCGATTTTTGCAGTAGAATTTTTAATTTCAGATGAATTAAAATTCATTTCATTTGTACGCAGAATCTGAGTGCATTTAGAGCATAGATGCGAAACAATTTCAAGTGCTGATCTTCTGGCTGACTCGACGGCAACTGCAGGAAGTGTTTCGACATTTTTATCAAGATGTTCCGTAAAAGATTTTTTTGACGGAATAAGGTAAGATAAAAATGATGAAAAATATTTTATGAACGGAAGAAATATTATAATTCCGACAAAATTAAATGATGTATGAAAAAGCGAAACTGCAATTACGCCTTCTCCGTGTATTACTGATGAGAAAATCCCGGAAATTAAATTCATAAAAGGATGAAGAAGGATGAAAAGAATAATCCCCGTGAACAGGTTGAAAAAAATATGAGCTAAAGCTGTTTTTTTTGCGGATGAACTTGCTCCGAAAGCTGCAACTGCCGCAGTTAGTGTAGAGCCGATATTCTGACCTATTACCATTGCCGCTGCATGCTCGACCGAAATCTGTCCAAGATGTACTGCTGCAAGTGTAATAGTCAGTGCAGCTCCGCTGGACTGGGCGATTACTGTCATTATAACGCCGATTCCGAGAAGTTTAAACCGTGTAAATATCGAATTATCAACATAATTTGAAATTGAAATCAGAGAACCGAAATCATTCATTCCGTTCTGTAGAAAATCTATACCTATAAATATCAGACCGAAACCGGCTATGACAAATCCGAGTTTTGAAAGATAGTTTCTAAAAGCAAGCTTCATTGTAGCGCCGATGGCAACAGCAATCATAGCAATAAGACCGATCTTGAGTTTAAAACCGAGTAATGATATTATCCAGCCGATTGAAGTTGTGCCAAGATTGGCTCCGAAAATTATTCCAAGTGACTGCTGAAAAGTAATCAATCCGGCGCTGACAAAACCGATTGTAGCAATTGTTGTGACATGTGAAGACTGGACAAGTATTGTAAGAGCTGCACCGAGAGAAATTGAGCGCAGAGAGCCGCCGGTAAAGCGCGACAAAATTCTCCGCAGAGAATCTCCCGCAAGCATCCTTAATCCTTCGGTAGACATGAACATTCCAATAAGGAAAAGTCCGATGCCGCCCGCAATATTTGCAACCGACGTAAAATTCATTGTAAAGATCTATATTTTATTAACGCCGAGGTTTGACCGGTTAGACTTAGGTTCCCGCGAAACGTTTTTTTTCTATCCTTTAAAAATTGCTTAGCTTTGCAAGGACTTTTTTAAATCTTTTTTAAATATTAACATAATGTTAAAATATAATTCTTTTTCAATCAGAATTAATTTCCGATTTATTAGTATTGACAAAAGACAAAGCAGGAAAATATTAGTCCTTTATTTTTCGAAGCATCCGGTGAATTATGCTTATAATGAAGAGCAAAATATCAAGTGTGATAAAAAAAGAGCGAGCCAAAGAAAGGGCTGAATGTCTTAAAAAATCACAGGAAGAACTGAAGAAAAAAACTTCAGCTCTCGTAAAATCATATGAGGAGAAGATAAAACTTCTCAATAAAAATTTTGCTCTCACCCTTAAAGAAAAATCAAAAGAAGTTGATCATCTGAAAAGCGAAATTGACAAAAAACATAAAGAATATCAGGCTCTGAGGTTAAGAGAAAAAAATCTCGATGATCTTTCTGCAGAGTTTCAGCATTTAATAGAAGAGTTCGGTATCAAAGTACAGGAGGCCATTCAGCCTTTTTACCGTTCCCAAGCGAAAATAAGTTTAATGAAGCGACGATCTGACAAAGAGCACGAAAAAATGAACAAAATTTTCAGAAAATCAGACGGAGCAAAATTATGAAAATCAATGAAATAAAAAACTTAGACAATAAATATCTGTTTCAAAATTACGGGGAGAAACTTCCTGTATGTTTTAAATACGGTGAAGGTTCAACAGCATATGATTACGAGGGCAAAAAGTATATAGATTTTCTTGCCGGAATCGCTGTAAACACTTTCGGTTACAATGACCCGATTCTTTCAGAAGCCTTGAAGTCGCAGGTTGAAAAGATAATTCATTCATCAAATCATTTGTACAATCTAGAACAGATCGAAGCTGCAAAACTTTTAAATGAAAGATCATTTAAAGGAAAAACACTTTTTGTAAACAGCGGAACAGAAGCTAACGAAGCTGCTATTAAGCTTTCGCGGAGATATGGAACTTCGATAAATCCCGAGAAATATAAAATTATCAGTTTCGATAAATCATTTCACGGAAGAACTTTCGGAAGTATGACTGCGACTGCTCAAGCTAAAATTTATAACGGTTTCGGCCCGTTGGTTCCGGGCTTTAAACATATTCCGTTTAATGATATTGAGGCCTTTGAAAAAGAGGCGGATGAAAATACCTGTGCCGTAATTATTGAAATGATTCAGGGTGAAGGCGGCATAATAAAAGCTGATGAAACATTCGTAAAAAAAATCAGAAAAATATGCTCTGACAAAAAGATAATTATGATTGTTGATGAAATACAGACCGGTATCGGAAGAACTGGAAAAGTATTCGCTTACCAGCATTACGGCTTTGAGCCGGACATCATCACTCTTGCAAAAGGTCTTGCAGGCGGAGTTCCTATCGGAGCAATTCATGCAAAAGATGAACTTGTTCAGCATTTCCCGGGCGGAGCTCACGGAACAACATTCGGTGGAAACCATCTTGCAAGCGCAGGTGCAAAATCAGTTCTTTCAAGGCTGGACAGTTCTCTTCTGAAACATGTAAATAAAATTTCGGATATTATTGTCTCTAGAATTGAAAGCATCAGAAAAAATGATCCGAGAATAAAATCAATCAGGGGAATGGGTCTTTTGATTGGAATTGAAATGTCTTTTAAAGGAAGACCTCTTGTTCTAAAAGCTCTTGAAAACGGTCTTTTGATGAATTGTACTTCTGAAAATATTATCAGATTTGTTCCGGCTCTGAATATTACAGAAGAAGAAGTCTCTGAAGGACTTGATATTTTCGAAAAAACTCTTAAATCATTCAGCGAGGACTGATATGTTTCTAAAAAGTATACCTTCTATTAAAGCAAATGATCTTCTTGTGGATACAGATCTGTCCAGAGAGGAAGTATTATCTCTTTTTGAATTCGCCGCATATCTAAAAGGTATGCAGAAAACCGGAAAAAAACATCATTATCTTCCTGGAAAAACTCTTGGAATGATTTTTGAAAAATCTTCAACAAGAACACGCGTATCTTTTGAGGCCGGAATGTATCAGCTCGGAGGAAGCGGTCTCTTTTTATCGTCTGCTGATATACAACTTGGAAGAGGAGAACCTTTGTCCGATACTGCACGTGTACTTTCAGGTTATCTTGACTGTATAATGGTAAGAACTTTCGGTCAGGATAAAGTCGAAACTCTTGCTAAGTATGCATCAATTCCTGTTATCAACGGACTTACAGATTCATATCATCCTTGTCAGGCTCTCACTGATTATTTTACTATGTTTGAGGATGATAAGAATATTGCAGGCAAAAAACTATGCTTTATAGGAGATGGTAATAATGTCGCCAATTCTCTTCTACTCACGGGTGCAAATCTCGGAGTAAATGTTGCTGTTGCATGTCCAAAAAATTATTTTCCTGATCCGAAAGTTGTTAAAACTGCCGAAAAAATGGCTTCAAAAAACGGTTCAACAGTTCTCATTACAAGCGACATAGAAGAAGCGGCTGACAAATCTGATTACCTTTATACCGATGTCTGGGCAAGCATGGGACAGGAAAAAGACGCGGCAAAACGGAAAAAAGCCCTCGCAAAATATAAGATATCAATGAAACTTATAGATAAATGCGCCCCTAAAGCTTTTGTCATGCATTGTCTTCCTGCTCACCGCGGTGAAGAAATTGATGAAGATGTAATCGAAAGTCAAAAATCGATTGTATTCAGAGAGGCTGAAAATAGAATGCATTTACAAAAAGCGCTTATATGCGCTCTTATGAATAAATAAGGAGATTTTATGGAAGCGAAAAAGGTAGTCCTCGCCTATTCCGGCGGGCTTGACACTTCGGTTATAGTAAAATGGCTTCTTGAAAACTATAAATGCGAAGTTGTTTGCTTCGCAGCCGATGTCGGACAGGAAGAAGAACTTGACGGACTTGATGAAAAAGCAAAAAAAACCGGCGCAAGCAAATGCTATATCGAGGATCTTCAGGAAGAATTCGCACGTGATTATGTTTTCAAAGCTATCAAAGCGAATGCTATTTATGAAGACAGATATCTTCTCGGAACATCCCTTGCACGTCCTGTTATAGCAAAAAAACAGGTTGAAATCGCTTTGAAAGAAGGTGCTGATGCAGTATGTCACGGCGCAACAGGAAAAGGAAACGACCAGGTTCGTTTTGAAATGACATTCAAGGCACTCGCTCCGAATCTTAAAATTATTGCTCCATGGAGAGAGTGGGATCTTCATTCAAGATCACTTCTTTATGATTATGCCGACAAAAATGGAATACCTGTTCCGGGAAGCAAGAAAAAACCTTACAGCATGGACAGAAACCTCATGCATATTTCATACGAAGGCGGAATTCTTGAAGACCCTTATAATGAAGCAGATGAAGAAATGTTCATATTAACTAAATCAGCTGAAAAAGCTCCGGACAAGCCGGAATACATCGAAATAGATTTTGAAGAAGGTATTCCTGTCGCAATCAACGGAGAAAAACTTTCTGCTGCAAATCTCATGAAAAAACTTAATAAAATTGCCGGCAATCACGGAGTCGGTCGTGTTGATATTGTTGAAAACAGACTTGTTGGAATAAAATCGCGCGGAGTATATGAAACTCCTGCAGGAACAGTACTTCTTGCTGCTCACCGCGATCTTGAATCTATTTGTCTCGACAAAGATACTCAGCATTTGAAAGATTCTCTTGCTGCAGAATATGCCCGTCTGATTTATTACGGATTGTGGTTTGCAAGAAAAAGAGAAGCGATGGATGCATTAATAGACGAGACACAGAGATTTGTTACCGGAACTGTTAAAGTTAAACTCTACAAAGGTCATGCGATGGTTGTCGGAAGAAAATCTCAATATTCTCTTTACAGTGAAAACATCGCGTCATTTGAAAAAAGCGATCTTTATGATCAAACTGATGCAACTGGTTTTCTTAATCTTTTCGGACTTCAGACTAAAGTTGAAGCCCTTCTTAGAAAGAAATAATTTCTTTTCGAACTATAAACAAAAAAAGCCGGATTTATCCGGCTTTTTTTGTATTATAATGACTATAATCTTAAAGCTCAAATTTAATGAACGGAACTATCAGAGAGAAATCATAGATTTATATTTATTATAATGATATATCATTTATTTTTTGCATAAAGCATCAAATTTAATAATTCCTTAAATCCGTTTTTTTCAGCATAATCAATCGGGGTCATTCCATTCGTATCTTTTAATGAGACATCAGCATTAAAGGATAAAAGTTGGAGAACAACAGCCTTGTTATTTCGCAATACAGCATAATGAAGCGGTGTTTTTTTATCTTTTTTAGAAGAAAGATTAACTAAAGCATGAGAATTAAGAAGTATCTTTACAGATTCTTCAGAATAATCCTCAACTGCACAAATTAAGGGAGTTTTTCCATTTCTATCATATGAATTACAGTCAATGCCGTTTACGACCAGAGCAGAAAGATAGATAGGATTCATGTTTCTTGCAGCTTTGTTGAGTAGTGACTCTCCATCTACATATTCAGTATAAGGATCAGCCCCGTTCTTTAAAAGAATTTTAAATGCTTCAATATTTTTTAAATTAAAAGCTAATTGAAGCGGAGTTAAACCATTTTCATCTCGTCTTTCTTTAAGCTCTCCCTTCTGTAGTAAATCAATAACTCTTTGGTTGTTATTGTTCATAATGGCCTTGTGAAGAAGATTGACAGATGGTTTTGAATCATTTTTATTGAATGAATCTGAATCTTTCAGGTCAACATCCGCATAATATAAATTGGTGATGGCTTTCTTGTCTT
>DAOMHE010000022.1:0-19198 GCA_035430785.1 Spirochaetota bacterium
TTTATGAATTGAAAAAATCTCCGCTGAAAGCTTTTCAGGCTCTTTATCCGAAACTACACGTTTAACGGAATATTTCATCATAAAACGGGCTTCATCCGCAGAATTCATTTTATCCGCTAGCGAGGAACCAATGCCGCGTACAGCCGATGTCGGATCATTTCTTCCGGCGCCGGTATAATTTATAAAATCAATTTTCTTTCCTTTTTTAAGCTCATTTACATCAACATTGAGACCGAAAAGATTGAAGCAAAACACCGAAACAAATAAAACAACGATTTTTTTCATATTTTTCCCTCAATGAAACAAAAATTGTTCCACAAAATTTATCAACAAATTTTTATTATTCAGTCAAAACATATGAATCATTAACAAAACGGCCTTTTCTGACCAGTTTTCCGGCAGAGTCATATTCGGATCCGGTTCCGTTTCTGAAGCCGTCCTTCCATTGGCCTATATACTTTTCACCTGATTTGAGCTTCATTTCACCGTTTCCGCTTCTTTTTCCGTCAACAAAGTCTCCCGTATAAATTGAACCGTCAGTATAATATTCTTTACCTTTTCCGTTATAATATCCGTTTTTCCAGGGACCATTATAATAGCCGCTTGATTTAAACTGATATTTTCCAAATCCTTCGAATTTATTCTTAACAAAAAATCCTTCATATTTATCGCCGTTGGCCAGGGTCAAAACACCTTTTCCGCTGAATTCATCATCCTTCCAGAGTCCCTTGTAAACTGCTCCGTCAGATGAACGGTATTCACCCCTTCCGTTGCGCTTATCATTAGACCATGAGCCATCGTAAAAATCACCGTTTGCGTATTTCATTTTTCCCGAGCCCGAACGAAGATCAGCTTTCCATTTACCTTCATACTTTGATCCGTCGGAAAAAGTCATCACTCCGTAACCATGCCTTTTGTCGTCAAACCATCTCCCTTCGTAAACCGCACCGGTAGCATGAACAACCGTTCCCTTTCCGTTGCGTTTTCCTCTGAGCATCTGGCCTGTATATTTATCTCCGTTAGGAAAAGTATAAACACTTATTCCGCCCGTAACGCAAGATACTGCGAATAATGCGATTAATGCCGTATATAATCCGGTTTTTTTCATTTATCCCCCGAAAAAAATTATCACTTATCAGATAAATCGGTATTTTTCACGAAAAAATTACTCATAAATTCGTAATAAACTATAATACTAATTATAGGAGTAATTACATGAGCATCTCAAATTCGGCAACAGTGGAAGGTTTTACAACAAATGATCCGGTGCTGAAACACACAAAGACAGGCAAAAATGTCTGCAATTTTGCGCTAACAGTACGCCATCATTCGGAAGGAGGCGGCGATCCGAAGGTTTCATTTATTGACATCGAATCATGGGGAAACCTTGCTGATTTCTGCTCAAACAACATTCACAAAGGAATAAGGCTTCTCGTCAGCGGAGCGATGCGCCAGGACAGATGGGAGGGCGAAGACGGAAAATCACGTTCGAGAATAAAACTAATCGCAAAAGATATCCGCTTCCTCGACTCCAACAAAAAAGAAAAAGCAGCCCTGCCTGTTTAATTAAATGACGCCGGTTAATTCCGGCGTCATTTTTTTCATTTATCGATTATTCTTTCAACGGGATTTCTTTCAAAATAAGCTCTTATCAGTTCAACAGAAGAAAAAGGATTTCTTCGTATCTCCGTAAAAAGCGCGTGTCCGAATTTAAGATTCTGACAGAAATAGACACAGTATTTCAATATTCTGCTTTCTCTTATTTCAACAGGAAGTAGCTCTTCGATAGCTGATAAAACATTAATAGCAGAATCTTCAATATTGACTGAATAAGAAATTGATTCAGATACTGCATCAATTTCTGCAAAAATCCACGGCATCTTTACGGCAGCTCTGCCGATCATTATTCCCTCAGGTGAAGATTCAAGCCTCACAAGAGCTTCCTTCGCAGTTTTAATGTCTCCGTTTCCGATCACGGGAATTAAATTCCCGGATACGAGTCTTTCAGTAAGTGACCAGTCAGCACTTCTTTTAAAAGCCATATCCGATGCTCTGGGATGAACTGAAACAAAATCCGCACCTTCGTCCTTCAGCATTTTTACAAAAGAAAAAAGATTATCATAATCGCTTCTTTCGAAACCTGCACGGCACTTGACAGAAAGTGTTTTAACTTTTTTTCTGCATTCTCTGACAATCTTTGAGGCAAGAACACTATCCGCCATAAGCGCCGAACCCCAGCCTCTCGCACGTATTTCCGGAGCGGAACATCCCATATTGATATCAACAGAATACGGCATGTTCTCTTCAAGTTTTTCCGCCGCTCTGGCCATAATGGCTGGATCATTTCCTATAAGCTGAAAAGAAATCGGATCATCAAAATCATGCTTTTTAATCAGATATTCATTACGGAGTCCTCCGCGCATAAGAGAGGATGCGCTTATCATTTCCGAAAAAAGAATGACGTCTTTCGATAATCTGCGTATTTCTCTCCTGAGTGCCGGAGTCGTAAGATCCGCACACGGAGCAAGAAACAATTTACGTGTTTTCATCTAATAGCTTTTATTCTGAAGTTTTTGAGTTTTTCCATTCTCGATGCGAAATCAATCGGAGGCGGCATGTGCTTTTTCAAATTGTGATACGAAAGTGCAATATATTGATTCGGGCTGTCATTAAATGGAAGTGCTGAATCAACTATGATCCACTTCCCGCCGTAATAAGCCTCGCACCACATATGAAAAACGAATACATCCTTCTGCTTTCCGAATTCTTTTGCATAAACAACCCCGGCAACCCCGACAGCAGGAATTTTCATCGCTCTTAAAACCGCCCCTGTAAGAACTGCATGTTCGGTACAGTCTCCAGCCTTCAGTTTCAGAATATCTTTAGCCTTAAGTATAGGAAAACCGGACGTCTTTTTCACTATTATCTTAAAGACAGAATCTTTTACCGCACGCACAGGATCGTCAGAACCAAGACAATTCTTTGCTATTTCCGCAATCTGCGGATCGTTTATTGTCAGAAGCGGTGTATTTTCAATCATGGAATTATCCGGAAGCTTAGGGAATGAACGGTTAATTCCTGTTTTGATATAATAAGTTTTGGTCTTACCTTCAAACTTCATTCCCGTTATCTTCTGATTTGACGTTTCATCAACCGCGAAAAATTCGTTGTCGCTTGAAAGTTCAAACTCTGTTGCATCCGCCATATCGCATTCGCCTTCAGGTTTGATTACCGAAAACTTTTCTGAAAAAGCAGCCGAAAAGACAGCAAGCGGAAACAGCAGAAAAAGAATTTTTCTCATTTATCAAGAACCATTTTGACCTTAATATTCATTATCTCGTATTTAATTATGTAATTTATTCCGGCATCGTCACAGTATATCACCGTTTCATTAAAATCCTTAAACTTCATGACGAGCTTGTTAAGAAGAATATCTGTTCCCTTGTAGCTGATTTTTTCCTTGCCAAGCGACTCAATGGTCATGTTCGCGAAACCTTCAGAATCAAGAGAAGGATCGAGAACGACAACCGTATGTTTAGCGCCTTTTTGAAACTTACTCTTTATCATCTGATGAGTCAGAATATCCGAACCGAAATAAAACTTCTTTGACGGAGTAATGAGCCTTTCCTCTCCGTCGTCAATCATGCGTATCTCTTTGCCGTTGAAAGATATTTCGATCAGCGACTTCGTTGAAAAATCCCCTTTCTGCACAATAGTTTCTGAAACTGATTTTACAGGAGAAAAATCCTTCTTCTCGGTAATTGTCTGATTCATATTCATTTCAACGCCGTTGATGCTGAACTTGATGACTGAATCCGAGACAAACATTCCGTCTTCTTCTTTCATGGTGAAAACAGCAGTGCCGAGCGATTCAAATGAATTTTCCTTTTCCATGGAAACGGAATACTTATAAGTGCCCTTCGGGAAAAAACCTCCGGGTTCATCCGCCGCTGTCAGAGCCAAGCAAAATAAAAAAACAAAACTAAACGAAATTCTTTTCATAAGCAGAACTGATCCTCATTTTAATTTTTTCAAAGCCGATCAGTTTAAGCATCTCGGCAAGATCGGGTCCGTGCAGAACCGATGTAAGCATAGCTCTCACCGGCATGAATAGATTCTTTCCTTTCAGACCGGTTTTAGCTTTTATCATATTGGTAATTTCTGTAAAATTATCCTGATTTATTTCACCCGAATCGATAAGCTCCTTCGCGGCAGTCAGGGCAGTTTTGCCTTCAGCCGAAGCTATCATTGCAGAAGCTTCTTCATCCGCAGAAGGAATATCATCCGCGAATATCGGAAAGAGTTTAGCTATGTCGGAAAGGAGTTCGCAGTTTCCTCTGATAGACGAAATGATTGTTTCGATATAATCTTCACTGAACTTAGAAAGATCATATCCCGCTTTTTCGATAAAAGGTTTGAACAGTGAAGTAATTTTTTTGAGATCGTAATTTCTGATATACGCGGCATTCATCCAACGGAGTTTTACGAAATCAAAAACCGCACTCGATTTGCCAAGTCTGTCTATATCAATCTGACGGATGATTTCTTCAAGCGGAAGAATTTCTTCTCCGGTTTCGCTCGACCAGCCGAGAACTGCAATATAGTTCATGAGAGCTTCCGGAAGATAGCCTTCCTGTTTGTAAAGATCGACAGAAGTGATTCCGTGACGCTTAGAAAGTTTCTTTTTGTCGGGTCCGAGAACGAGCGGAAGATGCGCGTATTTCGGTGTCGGCATCTCCAAAGCGCGGGCAATCATAACCTGCTTAGGAGTGTTAGGAAGATGATCCTCACCGCGGATAACATGGCTTATTTCCATGAGAAGATCGTCTATAACGACTATGTAATTATAGATTGGAACTCCGTCGCTTCTGACTATTATAAAATCTCCGCCGATATTGTCTGACTCAAATACGACTTTGCCTTTAATTCCGTCGTCTATTTCGATTTTTTCACCGTCATTGACTTTAAAACGTACAGTCGGCTTTCTGCCTTCTGCTTCATACTGTTTTTTCTTTTCTTCCGAAAGATTTAGACATGTACGCTTATAAGTGAAAGGAATACCCTTCGCTTCGGATTCGGCTCTCTGTGCATCGAGTTCTTCCTACGAACAATAGCAGTGATATGCTTTTTTTTCTGCAAGAAGCTTGTCGGTATATTTCTGATATATTTCAAAACGCTCGCTCTGACGGTACGGACCATGACCTTTATCTATATCGGGTCCTTCTGTCCATTCAATGCCTAGCCATTTAAGATCGGCTATGATTGATTCTTCCGACTCTTTTGAACTGCGTTCCATGTCAGTATCTTCAACACGCAAAAGATATTCTGCGTTGTGTTTTTTCGCTATGATATAGTTGATAATAGCCGTTCTCGCGTTTCCTATATGAAGAAAACCCGTCGGGCTTGGGGCAAATCTGACTCTCATTAAAACCTCGGTCAATAATTATATAGATTAACGGAAGGACGCCCGGTTACTATTTCTGAAGAATCGCGTTTAATTCTGCCGACAAGCTTCTGTATCTTTTCAACAGTTTCATCGCTGAAAAGAACCTTACCGCACCTAGTGCATTTATAAGCCGGTATATTATCAAGAATAAAGCAGAAATTGTCTTCGCTGACACGGTAACTGCTTTTGCCTTCCGTTACCGCACCTCCGCAGCTGCATTCCATCCGTCACCTCACGGGAAAAATCCCGTCAAAACTAATCCATGTCAAATCTTTTATTTGAGGAATATAAATGATTAAAAAGATTAAATCTTTACTGCAAATCCGAATAATAAAGAAACATCTCCATAAAGAAGATCAAGATCTCCATTAACGGAATAAAAAGCATTAAGTCCGAGATCTGCTGTACAATAAACTCTTTCTGAAAGAAAAAATCTCAAGTCTGCCGAAACTCCCGGACCGAAACATAAATCGCTATAACTGACCTTTTTTCTGTTGAATATGACACCGTAAATTGCGGGCCGACACAGAAATTAAATCTGCTCCCTTTTATAATAGAATAATAACCGCATCCGGTGATACTGCAATTTTCTAAAACATTATATGTTTTATTGGAATATGTTGTTTCATTAGATCCATCAGGAAAATATTCCGTCCGTCTTTTCTTTTTTTCTATTTCACCGAATCCGAAACCGGCAATTAGCCTGAAACTCCCGCTATCAGGATTAGGGTCTGTATCAAAAAATAAACCAAAGCGGATTTTGTTGTATTTCGAATATTCATGCTTATCAAGATCATTATCAGGACCTAATAATTCATTACTCTCTTCTTCCTTATCAATAGATCCGGTACCCCGCGAACCGGAAATGAAACCTCCGATCCCCAATGCAGAGAGTTCATTAACCGACAAAGCAAATAAAAAAAAGAAAAAAAATGACCTTTATTATTTTTTTTAACACAACAATTCCCCTTTATTTCTATTTTTAATTCCGTGTTATTACGCCATTATAAAAACAGCTCAGAGAAGAAATGTCGACCTGACTTATAAGTCAAGACAAGTTTAACGGTATAGAGGATTCGAATAATGTTGACCCCATCTGAAAGATAACGACATACTAAACGCTTCTAGCCGGTTTCCGCTCCTAAGCGCAAATTTACTTTTGATAGAAGTAATTCATTGCTGTTTCTCAGCGAACTTCCTGTCCGCTTCGAACTCAATTTCAAGTCAATTTAACGCACCCAACTCTGAGGTAAACTTTGCTTTTTCTCGCTATGGACTTCGTCCATCTCGCGAGCAATGTTTCCGCCTCCGTGCGGAAACTTATTGACAATTTTATCTTTCTCTCAATTATTGATTCAGGTGGTGGAGTTCACCTTTAACTGCTTTTAGCCAATGACTCCTGCATTTTATCAATGCGGGAGGTGTGTCTTCCGCGAAGGAAAACATATGGATATAAATTTAAACCTAATCTTCGTAATCATCTTTGCCGGCGGCTGGATTTTCTCCAAGCTGTTTTCAAAAATCAAACTTCCTGCCGTTCTTGGTATGGTCGTTTTCGGAATTATCTGCTCGATCTTCATCAAAGACAAATCTCCTGATATCCTGTGGGAGCTTTCACCTTTCCTTAAATCTTTCGCGCTGATTGTTATTCTTTCAAGAGCCGGGCTCGGAATAAGTAAATCTGCTCTCAAAAAAGTCGGCAAAACAGCCATTCTCATGTCTTTCGTTCCGTGCATAATTGAAGGCTCTGCTCTCACTTTTCTTTTTCATTATTTATTCGATTTCAGCTACGAAGTCAGCGGACTCACGGGTTTCATGTTAGCTGCGGTTTCGCCTGCAGTCATCGTTCCGTCTATGCTTAATCTCAAGGAAAACGGCAGAGGCAAAAAGAATGATGTTCCGACTATCATTTTAGCCGGAGCTTCAGTCGATGATGTTTTTGCAATAACGATTTTTTCCGTTTTTCTCGGGCTTTCACGCGGAACTTCTCCCGAAATCATCAAAACAATTATCTCGGTTCCTCTATCTGTAACAGCAGGAATCGTTTCGGGAATTATATTCGGATTTCTTCTTTCCATATTTTTCAAAAAATATCATTCGTCCGTCCGCGCAACTGAAAAGGTTCTTATAGTTCTCGTTTTCGCGACAACTCTTGTCCGTCTCGGTGACGCGCTTCATTTTGCGGCGCTACTTGGAGTTATGACATGCGGCTTTATCATTCTTGAAATGCACGAAAAGATAGCTCACGAACTATCTGCAAAATTATCCAAAATCTGGATTTTCGCAGAAATAATTCTCTTTGTTCTCATAGGCTTTTCTCTCGATGTTAAAACCGCATTCACTGCGGGACCCAAGGCTCTCATCGCAATAACAATCGGGCTTATCTTCCGTTCAATCGGAGTTTTTATCGCAACGGCTTTTTCCAGTCTTTCGTTAAAAGAAAGAGTTTTCTGTATGATCGCATACATTCCCAAAGCTACCGTTCAGGCTGCCCTCGGAGGAGTCGCGCTCAGTTACGGAATTGCCGGCGGAGAAACAATTCTTTCAATTGCCGTAATTTCCATTCTTTTCACGGCACCGCTCGGTTTAATCGGCATTCGCTCAACAGAAAAACTGCTTTTGAAAGACTGAATTAATATTTTTGTTTTTTTGCCGCTTCGATGCTATATTTAATCGAGGTGGCTTATGTCAAAAATAATAATTATCGGCGGTGTAGCCGGAGGGGCTACAGCCGCAGCTCGTCTCAGAAGAATCGACGAAAACAGCGAAATTATAATTATAGAACGCGGCGACTACATTTCATACGCTAACTGCGGACTTCCCTACTACATCGGCGGCAAAATCGAAAACCGCGAATCGCTCTTTGTTCAGACTCCTGATTCCTTTTTTAAAAGATTTAATGTCGATGTAAGAATTAAATCAGAAGCTCTTACAATTGACAGAGAAAAGAAAACAATCACAGTAAAAGAATCATCCGGAAAAACATACGAAGAAAATTATGACAAGCTCGTTCTTTCTCCCGGAGCCGAACCTATACGCCCCATGATTGACGGAATCGACGATCCGGCAATTTTTACATTGCGCAGTGTTCCCGACACCGATAAAATAAAAAAATACATAAACGAAAACAAGCCCTCATCTGCAATAGTAATCGGAGGAGGCTTCATCGGTCTTGAAATGGCTGAGAATCTTCATGCACTCGGAATCAAAGTTTCTATCGTCGAAATGGCTGATCAGGTAATGACTCCCGTCGATTTTGAAATTGCTGCATACGCGCATCATCATATAAAGACTAAAGGTGTTGACCTATTTCTGGGAGACGGAATAGCTTCATTCTCACGTTCCGTAAATTCCGTTACAGCAAGACTCAACAGCGGCAGAGAAATCGCATCTGATATGATTATTCTTTCAATCGGAATAAAACCCGACACCGCATTTTTGAAAAGTTCAGGAATAAATCTCAGCGATAGAGGTTCAATTATAGTCGATGAATTTCTGCGTACTAATGACGAAAACATTTACGCAGTCGGAGACGCAATTATATTTACGAGTCCGATAACGGATAAACCTCTGCCGGTATTTCTCGCGGGGCCTGCAAACAAGCAGGGGCGAATCGCGGCAAATAATATTGTTTTCGGTAATACAGAAAAATATAAGGGTTCGATTGCAACAGCAATCGCTAAGGTTTTTGATCTCACAATAGCTTCATGTGGTCTTTCCGAGAAATTTTTAAAAAGTCAGTCCATTAAATGCAAAAGCTCCGTGACGATCAGCGCATCTCACGCGACGTATTATCCCGGCTCGACAACAATGACCATCAAGCTTGTTTTCGATCCCGACAACGGCAGAATCTTCGGAGCACAGATCACTGGATACGATAATGTAGAATCAAAAATCAACATGATTGCAACTGTGATGGGAATGAACGGTACCGTTACAGATCTTAGAAATATTGAACACGCTTACGCGCCTCCTTATTCTTCTGCAAAAGACGCGGTAAACATCGCGGGATTCACAGCAGAAAATATTGTTAAAGGTGAGGTCAAAACTCTTTCATGGAATGATGTCAAAAATATTTATCCATCCGACTGGCAGATAATAGATGTGCGGACACCTGCTGAACACGAACTCGGTTCGATTATGAACTCTATAAATATTCCGATCGATTCATTACGTTCAAGAATAGATGAAGTCAGCAAAGATAAAAACATTCTCCTTTACTGCGCCGTCGGCCTGAGAGGTTACGTCGCGCTGAAAATTCTCGCAAATAAGGGTTTCAAAAACGTATATAATCTTTCCGGCGGATACAAGCTGTATTCAACAGCATCACAAAAAATCGAAGACGGAATCACCCAGCAGTGGTCAGGCAGTGATTCGGGTGAAATAATCAGAGAAGATAAATCAAAATCTTTTACAGTTGATGCATGCGGACTTCAGTGCCCTGGTCCTGTAATGAGACTCAAATCCGAAATCGAAAAACTTTCATCCGGAGATATTTTAATAATTAAAGCAACTGACGAAGGCTTTATGCGCGATGTTGGTGCGTGGTGTCTGATGACAAAGAATACTCTTCTTTCAGTTGATAATGATAAAGGAATTGTTACCGCCCGCATTCAAAAGGGCTCTAAATCATCTGCTGATTCAAATAAAGACGGAAAAACGATTGTTGTTTTTTCGGATGATCTCGACAAGGCAATTGCCGCATTCGTTATCGCAAACGGAGCCGCAAGTACCGGCAAAAAAGTCACTATGTTTTTTACTTTCTGGGGCCTTAATGTCATCAAAAAGAGAAAATCAAAATCGAAAAAAGACTTCTTCTCGAAGATGTTTTCATTCATGATGCCGAGAGGAAGCGGAGAGCTTGATCTTTCGAAGATGAACATGGCGGGTATGGGCTCAAAGATGATAAGATGGAGAATGAAGAAAAAAAATATTGATTCTCTCGAAGCGATGATCAATTCTGCCCTCATGAGCAATGTTGAATTCATGGCGTGTCAGATGTCCATGGATGTGATGGGGGTCAGAAAAGAAGATCTGATTGACGGAGTCACAATCGGCGGTGTAGCAGCATATCTGAATGAAACCGAGTCAAGCAGTCTCAATCTGTTTATATGATTAAAGCGTATTATATTAAATCAAAAGGCGGCGCTTTTGAAATGCCGCCTTTTTTCTGCAAAAGCTTCAGAGAAGGAATCGAGTCAACATCGAATCCGACATTACGGAACATGAAAAAACTGGCATCGGTTCTTTTAGCTTTCAGTCTTCATGAAGCCGGAATCAGCCTTCCGTATAATATACAAAGATCCCCACATGGAAAACCGTTTCTACCGGATGAAAAAATCAAATTCTCATATTGTCATACAGAAGGATTATGCGCAGCTGTTATTTCAGACGAAGAATGCGGAATAGATGCTGAAAGTATAAAAAGAAGTGCATCATTCGCAGAAATTTCTTCGAGGTTTTTTACCGCTGACGAGAATGAATTTCTTTCTCATAATAATTATTCCGGAGAAATCTTTTATGAAATATGGACAAAGAAAGAAGCATATCTGAAATTTACAGGAAAGGGACTCTCCGGCGGATTAAACTCATTTTCAGTTTTATCTATCAGCGAAGAAAACATGACATGCTTCAGAAAAGAAGATTATATTATCAGTGTCTACGGAAAAGGCAGAGCCGCAATACAGGAAGTTACACCAGCCGATCTTTTTTTAAAACTCGGAATTAAGCTTTAAGGGCTTTTCTCATCATTCCGATTGCGTCAGAATATGAAGGAGAACCGAAAATCGCCGATCCTGAAACGAATGTATCGGCTCCCGCAGCTGCTATCATAGCGATATTCGAAGCGGTTATTCCTCCGTCGACTTCAAGACGTATATCCCTTCCCGAACGTTTAATTTTCTCCCTAACAGCTTTTATCTTTGCAATCGAAGAATCGATAAACTTCTGCCTGCCGAAACCGGGGTTGACGCTCATAACAAGGATCATATCAACAATATCAATTATATAATCAAGACATTCCGGTGATGTTGACGGATTCAGAGATATTCCGGCTTTGCATCCCGAATCTTTAATAAGACGAAGCGAGCGGTCAAGATGTTCTGTAGATTCAGGATGTATAGTTATCCAGTCCGCGCCGGACTCTGCAAAGTCTTTAATAAGACTGTCGCACGGCTTTACCATCAAATGAACATCAATCGGAGCCTTAATTCCGTATTTTTTAAGCGACGAACACACAAGCGGCCCTATTGTAAGATTGGGAACATAATGATTATCCATGACATCAAAATGAATCCAGTCTCCGCCGGCTGAAATAACATCTTCACACTCTTTTCCAAGACGTGAGAAATCGGCAGAAAGTATCGAAGGAGCAATCACATACATAAGGCCTCGCTTGTGATCAGTTTTATGAAAATACTAAAACGCGTCAAATATTTTATAAAATTAACCAAGTTGTTCGATCAGCTTTTCCGATATCAGATATGCTGCCGGACAATAAAGCGTATTCTGAGCGAGTCTTGAAAGTTTCGGCTGCATATTCTTTTCGTCAGTATGAGGATATTCGCGGCATGCACGGGGCCGGATTTCATATACAGAACACAGATTATCTTCAAGCGCAAAAGGACAAGGCATTGATATAAAAACATAATCATTATCTTCATCCATACGGAGATATTTTTCAATAAAATCCTTTCTTCTTAATCCGCAGTGAGATGACATCTTTTCGATATCAGTTTCATTAAACATTGGACCGAGTTTTCTGCAGCAGTTGGCGCATTTAGTACAGTCTATTTTCTCAAAAACTTCTCCGTGAATCGACTGAAGAATTCGATCAAACGACTTAATGCTGCGCTTTGACAAAATGCTCATTGATTTTTTTGTCTGATTATAACGCGACTTCGCCTTTTCAAGTATTAGCAAATATTCTTTTTCCATATTACACCACAAGTATTATTCCGTTTTCACGAAGAAATGCCCACTCCGGACTTTCAGTTAACGCAGTAAACCGCATATCATTTTTGATTTCTGACAAAAGTATTTTCTTTCCGGAAAATATATCAGCTTCATGCGCGATATGCGAAATTAATTCTAAATTAGTTTCAGAAACTTCTATCGAGTCTGAACCCGATTTATCAGTCAATACAAGAATTTTCCTGTCTCGTTTATTATTAATGCTGATCTTTCCCGAAAGATTCCACAATATATATTTACCCTCGAGAGGAAAATGATCCTGCGATTCATAAATTCTTTTGACAGAACCGGGTTTAACGCCTGGCTTCTTAACTTCAAAATCAAAAAAAGCTGATACGGGAATTTTTATCTGAGAATACATATTATAATTGTCAACTGCAGCACGTAAACCGTTTGAATACCCGGAGTAATCGCAAACATCGCCTGAATATGCTGTTTCATTATTCGCAAAAGGATTCATTTTAGCATGCGATTTCACGCCGTAATTTTGAGAATTAATTCCCGAATCACTGTGAATTGTCATCGCATATCTGTGGAAATAAGCAGACGTCAGATATCCGTTTTCAAACATCTGCCTTACAGTCTCAAGTGAATCGAGAATCTCCTGTTCAGCTTGTGTTGGAAAACCGTATATCAGATATGAATGAACCATTATTCCTGCGTTTGAAAAATTAGCACATGATGAAATCGCTTCTTCAAGAGTAACACCCTTCTTCATAAGTTCGAGAATGCGCCCGTTCGCCGCCTCAAGCCCGCCGCTTACGCCGATACAGCCTGCAACAGACAGAAGTCTCGCCGCATCCAGTGTAAAACTTTTTTCAAAGCGGATATTGCCCCACCAGCTTATGTTAAGTTTTCTCTTAATTAATTCCAGAGACAATTCACGCAGCAAGGATGGCGGCGCGGCTTCATCTGTAAAATGAAATGACTTGATTCCGGTTTCTTTCACAAGCTTTTCTATTTTTTCCGCCGCAGAAACTGACGTTTCCGGCTCAAACCGGCAGATATAATCAAGTGTGGTATCGCAGAATGCGCATTTTTTCCAGTAGCATCCGTGAGCAAGAGTCATCTTCAGATAAAAATCAGAATTCCACATCGAAAGCATCGGGTTAGCATTATCTGCCAGCATAAGATACTTGCCTGTATCGATGTCCGAATAATCGGCAAAAAATCCTTCAGAAATTTCAGCATCAGGTTCGTCCGAATCATGAAATGTAATTTGTCCGTTTTCAATGAGGAATGTCCGCTTAAAAGAATAGGATTCTCCACGCGATTTTTTTATAATGTTGAGAAGCGGTTTCTCTCCATCATCAAGAGTTAAATACTGAGCGTAGTCAAAAAAATTCTTTTCATTAATGTTTCTCAGCTCAGTGTTAACGTAACCTCCTCCGGCGCATCTTGTTATTTTAGGATAGTTATCCCTTACAAAACGTAGGGCACGAAGAGCATTGACCAGTGTACCGGGGAAAGGAATACTGACAGCAAAAACTTCAGGATTATATTTTTCAATCTCAGCACGTAGAATATCAAAATACATTTCCGTTATAATATTTTCCTTCAGCGCTTCATCTTCAACAGGACGGAAAGTATCTGCCGATACGGAAATTCTTTCCGCATACTTCGCAAGAGCAAATGAAGAATCTACTGTTTCCGAAATGAATCTTGCCATATCCGCAAGAAAAAATGTGCACATTATTCTTGCTCTCTCAATATCATTATCAGAGGAAACACCTGAAAGAATAATCTGCGCATGTTCTCCGCTTTCAGGCAGAATTCCGCCTCTGACTATTCTTCTTGCGGAAGCGGTGTTGCTTCGCTGAAGAAAATCCAGTACAAAATCGGCCGAATCGATAAAAGAATCTTTTATAAGAAAAACCTTTTCGGAGAATTTCGTGATGACTGACTTTTCGGCCGAATCAAATATTTTACTCATTCCATCGGAAGAAAATACTTTATGAGCAAGCCTGATACTCATATCGGTCTGGTGTGCAGAATATCCAATCGACTTCAGATAGCGGATAAGATATCCTGCTGCAGGATACGGGCAATTAAACTGCGTAAACGGCGGCGTAATTATTAAAAGATCAGAACTCACAGTTCTACTTTAATTCCGTAATAGAATTCTTTCTGGCCGTACTTGTCGAATCCGTTTGCAAAACCGGCATACACGGTATGGTTGAGAAAATATCCCGTTGTCATATCAAACATAATTTCACAGCCGGCGCTTCTATAATACTTTTTATCTTTTGAATCTTCCGAAGCGCTTGAATAAAGACGCGCCGCTTCAAAGAAAGGACGGATGTAATTTACATGATTAAAAACCGGAATTCTGTCAAAACCGTTATTCAGCCTGAAAAGAGGCATTATATATTCTACCGTAACTGACTGATAGCGGTTGCCCCACACCTTGTCTTTTTCATATCCGCGTATACCGTCTTCCATATTGTCAAGACTGCTCGTAAAAACTTTTTTTGTACGGGCAAGAGAAAACGGCGAACTGAAATATTCATCCGCATTTGAATGACCGAACTTCCCGGTAAATGAAAAACAGTGATTATTTATGTACGAAGGAAGCCTTAATGAAAGTGCTCCGAAATAATTTTTAAGTTCAGAATCATCACCGAACTTCTTCGAATAATTTTCCGCATAACCGTGGAAAATAAATCCGCGTTCTTTCGTCACTGAATAAGTAAACATCTCTGATGTATTAAAGTCTAAAACAGCTTTTACTACTCCCTTCTTTCCTTCAATCTCATAAACAACACCGTTTCTATTATATTCCCAGAATGTTTTCCCCCGGGTATAATATAATCCGAGATTCGCCTGATATTTCATTTTAAAATACGGAATCATAAGAATTCCTGAATATGATTTTTCAGTTGTCCGTTTAGTATCCTCTTCAATATCATACGGAAAATCATTTTCTTTCCAGAACAGACGTTCATTCAGATATGATGCTCCGAGTGTAAACAAATGATTAAAATTATAGAGATATAATGCTGATACAGTTGATCTTTTCTGAGAAAAATCGTTCAAAGAAAATACAGACAGATTGTGAATCAAAAGAGTATCGGAAAATTGAAAATAGGAATAAAGCGTATTATTATAGCCGCTCTCATCAGATATTTTTTCACCCTGAAGCGAGAAAAGAAAAAGCCACATCCACGGAGAAACATTAAAAAGTGAATAATATTTCTTTTCTTCAAAAACCGCTTCAGCAGCATTATCTCTTTCAATTGAATTATCAGCAGAAAATGATTTCTCCATGGGAAAAGATTCAACAGCCGGTGGATAATTCATTATCCCCACTCCGTATCCGCCGTCTCCGAAAACAGTAAATGCCAGCTTACTGCCGTTTGGTGAAACATCGGATGAAAAAGCTCCGGTAAGCAGATTGGTAAGCCTTGATGCCGTTCCTGATTTTATTTTTAACTCATAAAGATTAAAAATACCGGTTCTATCGGATGAAAAGACCAATTCAGAATCATTCTTCCATGCCGGAAACATACAAAATGATCCCTTGAATGAATATTTTGACACCTTTAAATCTTCAAGATTCAAAACTGCGATTACGGTCTTTCCCTGGTTTTCTTTGTCACGCATCGAGTACGCAATTTTTTTACCATCGGGCGAAAATCTGCAATGTGAAATCTGAACGAAAGATTCTAATAATATTTTTTCATTTTTAAAATCACTGCCGCATACTGAAAGAACATACTTCCCTGCATCCTCGCTTATCATACAGACTTTGCCGTTTTTAACATCAATCCATGACGAACGTTTTTTCCGGACTGAAGCACTTTCTTTGCCTGACTTTTTTAAATCATAATACAATCGGCTGTTGCCGTATAATTCGAGCGAGTTATAGTAAAGATTCCCATCTTCTCCGGCAAAAGACTGACAGTATACAGTGTTTTCAATTTTTTTATCATAAAGAAATTTGGAATTCAGCTTGCGAAACCTTATTGATTCCCCCGTGTGAGGAGAATCTTTTACATAATACAAAGCGCTATCCGATTCAAACCGCGGATTTCCCGAATTAAATGAATATGGACAAACCAGATAAAAGTCTGTAATTCCGGCAGATTCAACTTTTGCTTTTTCATTTGCAAACTCAACAAGCTGAAATTTTTTCCATTCATCCCATGTATCCGGAAGAGACGCGCCGTACTGTTTACGGAAATTTCCGTACATCTGAAACGGAAAAATATTATGCGCATTTATTTCAAACTGATCGGCGAACTGACCCTTTTCAAAATATGCCGAGTTCATATAATTTACAAAATACGCACCGTAGAGATAGGCTATGTTTCCCCCCGGCCATCCGGCATGCGAATTTGCTGCTTCAGAAAGTGAACGGTCATTGCCGGCAAGAAAATCAGTACGCACAATCATTCTTGCAAGAGAGCTTGAAAGTCTTCCTGAATTTTCGAGCTGTGATTCATTATATACTGCGTTGCCTTCAAGCTGCCAAAGAGGAACAATAGCATTAGGAAATGCAATAAATCTTCCGGTAAAAATATATATAAATCTCCAGAAGCCGTACCGTTTATCCATATTCAGAATATGGGTGAACTCATGAACAAATACCGATTCAAGCCAGTTATTCATATTACCGATAGTATCTTCGGGCTGAGGCGACTTGAGATATATTCTTATTATATTATCAGGCGAAGGTGTAGCATAGCCGTTTGAAAGATCCATATCATCTGTCAGAACGATTTTAACTTTTGAATAAGGAATCCATTTCTGCGATTTCGTCAACGAAGGATAATGCTTCTCGGATATCAGAGCCAGTCGTGCAGCATACTTATAAAGATTATCCTCATAGATTATTTTAAAGTGATCAGTCTCTATATACTTATAACTTGCGGCATGAATTACTCCGAATGAACAAATCATAAAAAAAGCCGCAAACATTATTTTTCTAAACATATAATTCCCCGTTATCTCAAGTTAAATCCATGGAGTAACATGAAAACATCTTTGATTGCCTTCATATATTATCATAATCTTATTTTCACGCTGAAGCCCGACAAGAGTCTCTGAAAGAATGGTTTTAAACTGACGGCGCAGAGAATCTCCGATCAGATAACCGCATCTTCTTCTAATTGATGATGCTTCTTCTACCGACAGCTCATTAAAAGAAAAATCCGGAAGTGCATAGTAATCATCAAAAAATATGTCAAAACTGACACCGTAGCTGTGTGACGATTCATTTATGGCATTAACATTTGTTTTCTTCAACTCAGTTTGATAATCAGACACCCGAAGTGCTGAAGATACGGCAAAACTGACACTCCCCTTTATATTTCTTTTTCTCAGATTCAAGTCAAAACGTTTACAAATCAAATCAAGCGCCGATGCCGCTTCTTTCGTCAGATAACGGTTTTCCTTACTGACTCCGTAAAAATAATACTTCTCTGGAACAAGCTCGATATAGTCTCCGTTTTTTATAAATGATTCTGCCTGAGTCCTTGACTGCGAATGATAACCGTATTTTTTCGCAAATGCCGCATGGCGCGAATATGAGCTCCTCATTTCAGCAATATCAGATCCCTTCCAGTCGTCAAATATCGGCGTCGAATCAATGACGGAATTCTCAAAAGCTCCGATATCATCCATAAACTCATTGACTTCCGAAATAGACGCCTTCCGTTTCTCATGCAGGCGGAAAGATACACCGATTGACACGGCAGTCATTAGAACAAATATAATAGAAACAGTTACAGCTTTTTTCATAAAACACCCCGCACTTTTTTAATAGACTTGCTTTTTTTGGCAACCATGATTCTATGATAATTGTCTTTCTGCCTAAAGCGGTTTTCCGCACAGTTAAGGAGTATTTATGAATACATCATCACAAGCCGCACAGGTGGTAATTGCGGTGATCCCTATTGCAGGGATAATGATGGGAGGAGCAGTCGCGCTTTTATATCTCATCTACGCACATAAGCAGAAGATGCTTATGATTGAAAAAGGCGTTTTCAGAAAAACAAGAATCGACCTGAGAGGCATTGTTTTCTTTTCAGGTTTTCCGTTAAGTGCGACAGGATTGGGTCTCACCCTGTTTTTTGCCATAAAAGAAGGAATGAATTACGGTATGCTGAGCGGAATCATCCCGCTTTTTATCGGCATAAGTTTTATTATCTATAATTTTCTTAAGCATTCAACAACTTCGGACCGGGGATGAACCAGCTTTCAGACGAACAGATAGTAAATTCAGTTTTAAACGGAGATACCGAAGCCTTTTCCGAACTGATAACAAGATACAACAACCGTGTATTTGCAGTCGGAATGAGGCTTTTTAAAAATCAGGATGATGCCGGCGATTTTACGCAGGAGGTTTTCATCCGCGCATTCGACAAACTCAGCCTATTCAGCTTTATATCGCCGTTTTCTCACTGGCTGATAAAACTTGCTTATAATTACGGAATCAATCTGCTGAAGAAAAAAAAGAAAGAAATTCCTTCAGACAAGATAGAAATCACATCGAAGGAAGATCAAAGTGAATCGTATTCAAAAAAGGAGCTGGCGGAACTTGTTAGAAGCGCCGTCGACACCCTTCCTGAAGATTATCGGATATGTGTTGATTTGTTTTTTTACTGGGACATGAAACTCACGGACATTTCGGCACTTACGAACAAACCGCTTAATACGGTTAAATCAAACGTGCGCAGGGCAAAAATAATTCTGCGCGACAAATTAAAAGGAACAATCGCGGAGGAGTACCATGAACTGTAACGACACAACACGTATAATCGACTACATAATAACAGG
>DAOMHE010000023.1:0-17838 GCA_035430785.1 Spirochaetota bacterium
AATAACAAACGGAATGCGCATAGCGCAGATTGTTTTCGCAAAAGTCTACAGAGCGCACTTCCTTGACTGCGAGCTTTCCGAAACAAAAAGAGGATCAGGCGGTTTCGGGCACACAGGGGCATGAGGAAAAAAAATTTTAATCCCAAACAAAAAAGAAAAAACGAACCGGCGCTGAAAATAATTCCGCTCGGAGGACTCGACGCAATCGGAAGAAACATGACATTGTTTGAATCCGAAGACTCGATAATAGCCGTTGACTGCGGAATTATGTTTCCGACAACTGAAATGCCTGGAATAGATTTCATCATTCCGGACTTTTCTTATCTTAGAGAAAGACGTTCCGACTTCAAAGCTCTCGTAATCACTCACGGACACGAGGATCACATCGGAGCAGTATCACACCTTCTTCAGGAATTTGACGTTCCCGTTTTTGGAACTAAACTTACACTGGGTCTTATCAAAAACAAAGTAAAAGAACGCGCTTTAAATTTTCAGCCGCGTTTTATTGAAATAGAACCGAGAGAAAATGTTAAAATTGGATCTTTCGATATCGGTTTCATCCGGATGAATCACTCAATCATTGACAGCGTAGGAATTTCAATCAAAACGAAAAATCTATCAGTTGTTCATACCGGTGATTTCAAGTTTGATTTTTCACCTGTTGACGGAAAAGTTGCAGACCTTTACAATCTTGCCGAACTCGGAGAAAACGGTGTCGATCTTCTTCTTTCGGATTCAACCAACGCGGAAAAACCCGGCTATACCGGAACCGAATCCGACTTAAACAGCAAACTCTTCGACATGTTTTCAAATGCAAAAGGAAGAATCATTGTCGCAACTTTTGCTTCAAACATCAACCGAATTCAGCAGGTTCTTGATGCCGCAGCTAAATTCAACCGAAAGGTTGTAATTTCCGGCAGAAGTATGATAAACAACATCAATATCGCAAAAGAACTGGGATATCTTAATTTCCGCGACGGCCTGATAGTCGAATTAAATGAAGCAAAAATACTTCAGGACAAAAAACTAGTCATCGTATGCACGGGCACGCAGGGTGAACCGATGAGCGCACTTTCGAGAATCGCAAACGGAACTCATCAGCATTTCGCATGCAATGCGGGAGACAGAGTAATAATCACTGCAAGCGTAATTCCCGGAAACGAAAGAACGGTTTCGGTCGTAATAAACTCACTCATGAAAATGGGAGCGAATGTTTTTTATGAAAATGATGATAATGTCCATGTATCCGGACATGCATCACAGGAAGAATTAAAACTGATGATATCTCTCATCAAACCGAAATTTTTCATGCCTGTTCACGGAGAGCATAAACATCTCAAAGCGCATGCCCGTCTTGCTGAAGGACTCGGAATAAAACCATCGAATTTAATCGTCGCAGACAACGGAGATATAATTACCGTTTCAAAAGATAAGATCGAAAAACGCGGAAAGATTGATATCAAAAACGTATTCATCGACGGACTCATGACTGATGACCTTTCGAGCGATGTAATAAAAGACCGTCAGGTCATGAGTGAGGACGGGATTGTTTTCATCACGCTCGTAACTAATAACGGACTGCTCGCTTCGAATCCTATCATAAAAATGAAAGGTTTCGTCGGATGCGGAAATGAAAAAATTAAAAATGCTATTACCGACAACATAACCCAGCGTCTTGAAAAGATGGGTTCAGCCGTCAGTAAAAACGAAATGGCTTCATCGGTAAAACGCAGCTTGAGAACATATTTTGAAAAGTCGCTTCAGCGCGACCCTATCGTTGAAGTTCAGATAATTGAAACTAATTAAGGAGAAAAGCATGGGACTTTCACTTACGTATAAAATTCTTAAGGAGCATCTTCTTGAAGGAGAACTCAAAGCCGGTAACGAAATCGGAATAAGAATCGACCAGACTCTCACTCAGGACGCGACAGGCACAATGGCCTATCTTCAGTTTGAAGCAATGGGAATCGACAAAGTTAAAACGGATATTTCAGTTTCGTATGTAGACCACAATACACTTCAGATGGGATTCGAAAATGCCGATGACCACAAATACCTTCAGACCATGAATTCTAAATTCGGAATTTATCATTCTAAGGCCGGAAACGGAATATGCCATCAGGTTCATCTCGAAAGATTCGGAAAACCGGGTAAAACCCTTCTCGGATCCGACTCGCACACTCCGACCGGCGGCGGAATAGGAATGATTGCAATCGGTGCCGGCGGACTTGACGTTGCTGTTGCGATGGGCGGCGGACCTTTTTATCTTACATGCCCCAAAGTAATAAATGTAAAACTTTCAGGGAAACTCCGTCCTTATGTTTCTGCAAAAGACGTTATAATCAAGGTTCTTGAAATTCTGACTACTAAAGGAAATGTCGGATGTATAGTTGAATATACCGGCCAGGGAATTGATACGCTTTCAGTTCCTGAACGCGCAACCATTACAAACATGGGCGCAGAACTCGGTGTAACAACTTCATTGTTTCCGTCTGACGGAGTAACAAAGAAATTTCTTTCAGCGCAGAACAGAGAATCAGACTGGAAAGAGCTTCTTCCGGATTCTGATGCATCTTATGACAGAACAATCGAAATTGATCTTTCAACACTTGAACCGATTGCATCATGCCCTCATTCACCTGATAATGTAAAAAAAGTTTCGGAACTTGCAGGAATGAAAGTCGATCAGGTTGCTGTTGGAAGCTGTACAAATGCTTCATACAAGGATATGATGACTGTTTCAGGTATTCTCAAAGGAAAAAAAGTGTCTCCGGATATAAGCTTTATAGTAGCTCCGGGTTCGAAACAGGTTTTTGAAATGATTGCCCGAAACGGCGCTCTTGCTGATATAATCGCATCCGGCGCACGAATTATGGAATCAACATGCGGCTTCTGTATAGGATCTGGTCAGGCACCGCAGACAGGCGGAATTTCTGTGCGTACCAATAACCGAAATTTTGAAGGCCGCTCAGGAACAAAAGACGGACAGATTTATCTGGTTTCTCCTGAAACTGCTGCGGTAACCGCCCTTGAAGGAAAATTTACGGATCCGACAACTTATCCGGCTTCTGAATTTCCAAAATTTGAAATGCCTGAAAGCTTTCTAGTCGATGATTCGCTCGTTATAAAGCCTTCTCTCAACGGAGATATATTCAGAGGTCCGAACATCGGAGAGCCGCCTTTTACCGAACCTCTCATGGATTCTTTTAAAGGTGTAATCGGTCTTAAAGTAGCAGACAAAATAACAACCGACCACATAATGCCAGCCGGAGCAAGACTCAAATTCCGCTCAAATATTCCGGCTTATGCGAATTATGTTTTTGAAGGTGTCGATGCTTCTTTCGCAAAACGTTCACTTGATGCTAAATCGAAATCGCTTTACACGGCAGTTGTTGCAGGACTCAGCTACGGTCAGGGATCAAGCCGCGAACATGCAGCTATTTGCCCGATGTATCTCGGAGTACGTCTGGTGATTGCAAAATCTTTTGAGCGCATTCACTCTGCAAATCTCATAAATTTCGGAATTCTTCCGCTTTATTTTGTAAACGAAGCTGATTATGATTCAATTTCTCAGGGTGCTGAATTTGAAATAAAAAATCTTCGTTCAGCTGTTGAGAGCGGTTCGAAAGAAATCCATATCAGCATTTCCGGAAAAAACTATATGCTTAAAATGGATTTTTCCGAACGTCAGAGAAAGATTCTTCTCGACGGAGGACTTCTCAATTATACCAAAAAGGTTCAGAAATAATTGAAAAGATTCAAGCGAGTTTATGTCGAAATAACCAACGCCTGCAATCTTGCCTGTCCATTCTGCGCGCCGAACGAAAACGGCGCGCGTTTTATGTCAGCAGAAATTTTTGAAAAATGCTGCAAGGAACTTTCCCCAATTACAGATGAAATAACGATGCACCTTCTCGGTGAACCGACATTTCATCCGCTTTTTTCTGAATTCACAGACATTGCTGCAGAAAATAATCTCAGAATCTGCCTTACTACAAACGGAACATTAACAGATCATATCCGCAGAACTTACAAACCAGGTAAATTCAGTCAGATAAATTTTTCAATACACGCTCTTCTTGAATCAAATCTATTCGAAAAACATATTGATGATATTCTTGCGTTTGTTCGTGAAATAAAGTCGGATAACCAGCCTTTTATAAATTTCCGTTACTGGAGCATACTTAACAGCAAAGCTGATTCATTCGTTTCTCCTGAAACAAATGAATCTATTGAACATATTGTCAAAAATATTGAACCCGGGTTTGACATGAACCTTTTAGAAAAAATAGACACGGACAAGAAATACAAGAGCATCAAAATCACTGATAAAATTTATCTTCACTTCAATAACCGTTTTAAATGGCCTGATATAAACGACAAACCTTTTCAGGAAACCGGATTCTGTCTCGGAATGAAAACTCATTTTGGAATTTTATCCGACGGCAAAGTTGCACCATGCTGTCTTGACTGGAAGGGAAGTTCTGCTCTCGGAAATATTACAGAAAACAATCTTCGCGATATTCTCGAATCCCCAAGAGCATTAAACATTGGTTCTTCATTCGCAAAAAACCTTCTGCCGGAAGAACTATGCAGAAGGTGTGATTATATCAAGGTATTTGCAGCAAAGAAAACAAATGTGCATCAAAACTGATTAGATCAAAATCAGCACGCATTCTATATCACTTCTTCCTGATTATATCTTTCAACTTTACATTCGGATTATTATATCTTCTTCTGCCCTTGGTCTTTCTTGCAAAATCAATCGCCTTTTCCGGGCACCAGCTTATGCATGCAACACATCTTTCACATTCGTTTCCCCAGACCGGCCGTTTATTTTTGATTTTTATATCATCAACAGGACAAACCTTCGCACATATTCCGCATCCAGTACATTTATCTGAAACATGAAAATTCCTCTCCCACTTTCCCATTCCTGTATAAATAACTTTGTTGAAATAATTAGAAATAAAAACAAAACGCTGTTTCGGAATTTTAATTTTTTGATTTAAAATATCATCAGTTACTTTCGCCAAGGTTTTTCTGCTTTTTTCAAGCATACTCTTCACTCTTATTCTTGAAGGAGGATTATACATAGTGAGATAATTCCCAGGCATACGTACAGCTGCGGCATAAGAAAGAAAAAGACCTTTTGTTTTCAAAAGTGTATCAACAGAACCCAGTGTATTCATATAACTTCCGCCGTACGTCGCAACAGAAAAACAATATGTATCCGGCTTAATGTTTAGGTTTTCAATATAATTCTTAACTAATCTCGGCATTCCTTCAAAATATACGGGAAAGACAAAACCAATTGATTCTTTTTTTCCGCCGATTGCCTTTTTAGGAAATTTTTCCGCCATTGAAATTATTTCCGATCCCTTAATACCGGAAGAAATCATCCTTGCGACATCAAGAGAATTACCTGTAGCCGAAAAATAAAATACACGCGTATGCTTCATGTTTCCTCCGTTGAAGAAAAATTTCATACGCGGTATAATTTTGCAATTGTTTTTTAATTCAATTTAATCCGGAATTAAAGCTTCTTCTATTATTTATTTTTTGAATAAGCTGAATTACGCTTGATAGTATAAGTTTTTTCTGACGACATTTTCTTTGCATATTCGTCATATCCGATATCTTTAATGCAGTTAAGACATCCGACCCGGCTTGAGCGCAGAACAAATCCGATAATCCGGCCGATAACAGTATTAAATTTTCCGCATTCATTTGGATTAGAAAATTCAGCACAATCAGCACAAGACTTATAAGAATTTTCCAGACAACAGGTACGTGTTTTGCACCATTTTGCCTTTTCATTCTTTGCGCAACCCGCGCACTTTCCGCTTAAAAACCAGTTGCACGCTCCGCAGTAAAGTCCGCAAAAAGCTATGTTTGATTTGTCGGAAGTAATTTCTTTTTTCATAAAGTCTCCTTTTACGGAAACATACACTATAGCAGTGACAGCAGTATGTCATATTTGAAATATTTATTTAAATTTTATCTGATAAATCACGAGTATAAATAAATCTCCGGCTGGCAGAAGCGAGCAAGTATTCTTGAAGAAAATTAATATTTCTTAAATTCTGACGGCGTCTTTCCAAAGCGCTTTATAAAACTTGAAGAGAAATGCGCAGAACTTGAAAATCCGCACTGAAACGCAATTTCAGTCACGCTTTTTCTGCTGCGCATAAGATAACTTTTAGCACGTTCAAGCCGCACACGAATTAAATATTCCTGCGGAGTAAGTCCTGTCTCTTTTTTGAATATTCTTGAAAAATGCGACGGAGACAATGCAATAACGGATGCAATATCTCGAACGCTTATATTTTCCGAATATTTCTCATTGATATACTCGGCGGCTTTATCGACATCAAATCTGTCGGATATTTTTTCCGCATTTGAATCAACTCCAAAAAAAGAACGCAATATCATGTGAGTTATTCTGCATTCAAGCGCTTTTATCAGTTCTTTGTTTAATTTGTTCTTATCAGAAAGTTCTGCGATATATTCTTTCAGTGCCGGAAGAAAACTATCAGGCGGCTCAAGAGAAAACTGCCTGGCCTGATCAATTACTTTTGAATAAAAGGAAGCTTCCTTCTCAAAATATTTGCGTTCAATCATAAGAGCAAAAAAACGAATGAATGTATCTTCTGCAATTTCATGATGAGGAAAAAACGGAGGAACACCGTACAATATTCCAGGAACTGCCTTAACAGTTTTATCTCCGTCAAAAAAGCTGATGGACTTGCTGTAACAGATAAAAAATGAATATGAAGGATGCACATGGTTACTCTGCACAGAATAGAGGCAATTTCCGGTAGACGGTATAAATACAGCGGCATTTATACCGGTAAACGAATCCACATTCACAAGATCGGACTCATTTACATTACCGATAAATCCCCTAATTTTCTTAAAGTCTGCGTTTTGCATATTCCTTAACGGATTTAGCATATCCGCGTATTCCGTTATTAAGCGTCATCGATGTAATATTCATCAAAAACAGATCATCCATTATTTCATCTGAAGCTGATGCGGAAATAGTGATTTTATTTATAAAGTTTTCCGGCTGAGCGATATTCTTTTTAGCACATAATTTAGACATAGAAATCAGCGAATACTCAAAATCTTTTAAAAAACCGCCGTTAAAAGTAAAAAATCCCTGACGCTGAAGAAAACTTATTGTCTTTCTCGTCGGATTGAACGGAAAAATAAAACCCGGATTATCTTTGAGTGAATAATCAAATACAGAATCAAAAATATCAGCTCTTCTGTATTCACCAAACGGAGCCTCTGCCGGAATTCTCAATTTTTCCGAATAAAGAAATTCCCTGCAAATATTTTCAAGAACGCCTGTATTGATACAGAAAATTGTTATCGGTTTTTTTAAGACTTCATCGGAACTTAATGCAGAATAAAGCGCAACGTAAGGGGAGAAACTCCAATCCAGCAATGGATCCGGTGCACCATAATAATTCATCAATGACAGATTCTCAAGGATGTCATTTCTATGCGGAGCAACATCTCCTTTAAGATAAAGAGAAATGCTTGAAGAGAACTCAGACAAATAAGCTTTTATGATATTTGCGCGGTTTGCGCTTTCGGGATGATTTCTTTCAAATTCCGAAAGAAAAACAGCATCGGGATTTTTTGCCGCTCTGAAAACCCATTTTCCGCCTGAAAAAAAAGTCGAAAAATGTTTTCTTGCATGCTCCCATCCGGCAAAGTGAACTTCCACCTCGCCGACTGAATATTCTTCTTCGGAAAATGCCGATTTAATTATCATTTCTTTTGCTTTCATACCGGACCCCCGATAAATAAAAGCAAAAGCTTTCAGAATTGCAAGTACTTTTGGAGATGGTGGGATTTGAACCCACGTCCTACAGTATGAACCAACAACTTCTACACGCTTGTTTCATTCATTTAATTTAAGCTTATCGCCGGAGAATGAACAACCCTACTCAAAGCCTGTCTTCTGAATTTCCACCTTCCGCGCCGAAGCTTCACGGTCAGCTGCTCCCTCATCGTTTACGCCTTGAAATCCCCTGAGGGCGAAGGACCCCAAAACGTCACTGCTTACGCAGCGAGTGCAAAATTTTCGTTTGCGTTTAATTTAATCCCGCCGTTTTTACGATACGCCAGGTCAATCGGCGTGCCACTGCTGACTAATAGCTGCAGTCGAAACCAATTCATCCCCCTCACAGCCCAATGTACAGAAGGAAGCCCGAAGCGTCAACAGTTTTGTCAGTCAAAAACAACAGTCTTATTTCCGTTTACCATAACTTTGTCATCAAAAACCAGCTTAAGAGCCTTTGAGAGAACGGATTTCTCGACATCACGACCCGCACGCGCCATATCTTCGGCATTCATTGTGTGATTGATGTTTATTACATCCTGCGAAATAATAGGACCTTCATCCAGATTATGGTTAACAAAATGCGCAGTCGCACCGATAATTTTCACACCGCGTTCATACGCCTGCTTATATGGATTAGCTCCAATAAATGCCGGGAGAAATGAATGATGAATGTTTATAATCTTTTCAGGGAACAGCCCGGTAAATTCGGCATTAAGTATTCTCATATATTTCGCAAGAACTATGTACTCCGGATTATACTGATTAATTATGTTCAAAATCTTGCTCTCATGCTCTTCTCGTGAAATGTTTTCGTGAGAAACAAAATGGAAAGGCAGATCAGATCTTTCGGTAATTGACCTTAAAATTTCATGATTGCTGATAACTGCGAGAATATTCGCATTAATATCATTGAATGAATGTTTTACAAGAATATCACCGAGGCAATGATGTTCTTTTGAAGCCATGAGTAATATGTTTTTTTTGCGCTTACCAGTCAGCTTTACTTTAGAATTCGGGGGAAGAATTTTTGTCATATCATCATACATTTTTCCGGAATCAAAACTTCCGGAAAATTCAGTCCGCATAAAGAAATGCCCGCTCGAATGATCTACAAATTCCTGGTTTGTTTCAATGTTAACATTATGAGATCGTAAAACACCCGTTATATCATGAATAAGACCTTTTTTATCCGTACAATCAATCAGCAAAAGACTTCTGTTCATATTATCCTCTGTTTTTAATCTCGGAATCTGACTCAATAATGCAAGAATAATTCAAACCTGCTGTCCTTTCAATTGGAAATTCTTTCTGAAAGCATGATTTTATTCATTGACACAGGCACCGCACGTCAAAAATTATACTGATTGCCTTCATATCATTCTTATTTATCAATGATTTACATACTTAGAGAAGGCTTTAAAATTCAGTAATTATGACTTTCAGGAGATAATATGAGCGAAGAATTAGTTGATATCAGAACCCAAAGAATAGAAAAAATCAATAAGCTTAAAGCCAAAGGAATAAATCCGTATCCTCTTCGTTTCGCAAAAGAAAATGAAATCGCAAAGATCCTGGCCGATTTCAATGAAGAAAAACCGCAGAATGTATCAATTGCCGGAAGAATAAAATCAAAACGCGAAATGGGAAAAGCTACATTCTGCAATATTGAAGACATGAGCGGGAACATCCAGCTCTATGTTGCTGCAGATAAACTGGGCGAATCAGAATACGAAGACTTCAAATCATTTGACCTCGGAGATATCGTGGGTGTTAAAGGTGAAACGTTCAGAACCAAACGCGGTGAAATCTCCATCAAAACTGAAAGCATGGTTCTTCTTTCAAAATGCCTCCGCCCTCTTCCCGTTGTCAAAGAAAAAGACGGAAAGATTTTTGACGAGTTTGCAGACAAAGAAACAAAATACCGCCAAAGATATATTGATCTTATCGTAAATCACAAAACCAAAGAAGACTTCATCATGAGAAGCCGAATTGTTTCTGGAGTGCGTAAAATTCTCGAAGAGAAAGGTTTTCTTGAAGTTGAGACGCCTATGATGCATCCGATAGCAGGCGGAGCAGCCGCGCGTCCTTTCATTACTCATCACAATGCCCTTGATATGACTCTATATCTGAGAATCGCGCCGGAACTTTATCTCAAGCGTCTTGTTGTAGGCGGATTTGAAAAAGTTTTTGAAATGAACAGAAATTTCCGAAACGAAGGAATTGATACCCGTCATAACCCTGAATTTACAATGATTGAAATGTATCAGGCTTATGCGGATTACAAAGACATGATGAATCTTGCCGAGGAAATATATTCAACACTTGCCCAGAATCTTTTCGGCACAACTGAAATAGACTATCAGGGAGAAAAAATCAATCTAGCAAAAGGCTGGAAGCGCATAGGATATGTTGAAGCACTAAAAGAATACGCAGGAGTCGATTTCTCAGTTATCAAAACTCTTGAAGAAGCAAAAGCAGCTGCAAAATCATGCGGAGTTAAAGCCGATGATTTCAAAAGCATCTGGTCAATCGCGGATGAAATCTTCAGTGAAAAAGTTGAACACAAATTTATCAATCCGACTTTTCTGACGGATTACCCTAAAGAACTTTCACCTCTTGCGAAATCGCGCGAAGATAATCCTGACTATGTAGAACGTTTTGAACTTTTCATTGCAGGCAGGGAAATGGCAAATGCTTTCACAGAGCTGAATGACCCTTTTGACCAAAAGGAACGCTTTGAAGCTCAGGTAGAAAAAAAGAATGCCGGAGATGAAGAAGCAACTGAAATGGATTCCGATTATATTACGGCACTTGAATACGGACTGCCACCAGCCGGCGGAATGGGCATCGGAATCGACCGTATGATTATGCTTTTTGTTAATACAGCATCTATCAAGGACACAATTCTCTTTCCTCTTTTAAGGCAGGACAAGTGATTTATACGTAACAAACGCCCGGCAAAAAACACATACACATACATATATGATTAAACCAAAGTTCTTATTTTTTGCCGCGGCTGTCTTTTTACCTATATTATCCTTTTCCGAAGAACCATCTGACCGCAAAAAAGAAAATCCGATTGAAACTATAAATAAATTTATTGATTTCAATGAAAAATTTTCGATAAGAGTTTTCCATAACCCTTCAACATTTATGACTCTTTCAATGATTAAAAATGATGAAAGTGTTGAATATAAAGCAAATCACAAAGGGGCGCTTGGTCTTGGATTATCATATAACGGTTTCGGATTATCCGCTATTGTCAAAAAAAACAAAGATTGTTTTAAAGATGAAGATGAATATGGTAATACAAATTACAATGATTTGACTTTTTCCAAATATGGTAAGCACATAGGTGCAGAATTTTTTTTCAGAAGATATTCCGGCATGTATATAGAAAACTATCCTTCATCACTACCTCAGCAAGGGAAAAAGCGCAATGATATTGAACTTACATTTATTGGGTGTTATATCAACTATACTTTTTTTGAAGAATTTTCTTTTAACGAAATACTAAAACAATCAGAAAGAAGACTGGGATTTTCATGGTCTCCATTAGTCGGATTATACTATGATTACTTTAATTTTACATCAGATGGAAATCTCATTCCTCAGAATAATAAAAACGATTTCCCCGAATTCCTTCATATTAGTTCTTCTTCATACACAGGTGCAGGTTTTTTTGGAGGAATAGGGGCAAAGTACTGCTTTTCACTAAAATTATATATTTCAGGAAGTGCCTCAATTGGTTTTGGATTGGGAAGACTTCGAACAGACATCGATGATATAAAATCAAAACATGCCTCAAGCTCAAAAACAATGATAAAGCTTGCCATCGGCTTTAATGGCGACAGCTTCGGCTGCGGAGTAATAGGTTCATCAGAAAAATCAACATATTATATCAATGACACAGCCTCTATTTCACCATTTGCGAACTATATTGAATTTTTTATTCTTTTCAGATTCTAATTACTGAAAGATAACCCTGTCTGAAAGTTCATTCGGATTATTCTTCTTAGGCGGAAATTCTTCTTTGAGAATTTTCTCGAAAGATTCTATCGTCTCAAGAATTCCATTTTCTGCGTTTTTCTTTTTGATACTGATCGCCGCAGTTTTAGCATATTTTTTCAGACCATCTATTCCGATTTTTGAGATAATGCCTTCGTCTGCCAGAATATATATCCTTTTCTCAAGAAGTGAAAGAAGAATTAAAATACCTGTTTTATCGAGGGTACGGTCGAGATGATTCTGATAAAATATCTGTTCAGCTTTTTTGTGAATTTCAGCTTCTTTTCTTCCGCTTGATAAAAAAATAAATTTCAATGACGGAAAAAGAAAAAACAAAAGATTAAAAACAAAAAAGAATATCAGAAAAAAAGAAAGCATAACCTCCGGAAGATAATTTGAATAAAGAGAAGTTATAAACTCATTGATTGATCCTGGAATAATTCTTGCGCAAATATATGCAGAAAACACAGAGAGGAACGCAGACACAGAGATCCCGATGTCTAGATATCTGCTCGAAGCCGGTGTAACAGCCACGACAATTTCACCACTTGTAGTTTTTTCTACATCCCTAATTTTTTCTTCAATTTTTAGAACCGAATCTTCACTTAGAATTCTTTCTTTTTTCATTACCATCCTCCGCTTGCGCCGCCGCCGCCGAATCTTCCGCCGCCGCCTGAAAAACCACCTCCGGAAAATCCCCCTCCTCCGAATCCGCCGCCGGAGAAGCCGCTTCCGCTTGAAAATCCCCCTCCCCTTCTACCTCGTCCGTTTGAACTTAACATAAAGAAAGTTCCGAGAAGCGGAATAATTAGACCCATTATAAATCCGAAAGGAACAAAAAGTATTATTGAGATTATGGAAGCTTCAGCTGAAAAATTATAAAGCATTATAGGAAAAACAACAGCTCCGGTTATACCGCCTAAAACCAGTTTAATTTTTCCGAGAATAAATATAACAACAAGCAAAATCACAACAAGTGCAAGCGGAGAACTTTTTGAATTGGATTTAACACTATTATCTGCAGTGTACGTACCCTTAACCACGGCAATAAGAGAATCAACTCCCCTGCTTAGTCCCTCATCAAATTGACCGGCTTTAAATCTTGGTGTTATTTCATTATCAATAATTCTGCCTGCAGTCAGATCTGTAAGTTTTTCTTCAAGACCGTATCCGACTTCAATTCGTATTTTCCTGTCATTTTTGGAAAATAAAAGTATTACACCATTATCTTTTCCTTTCTGACCGATCTTCCATTTCTCAGCAGTTTTAATTGAAAATTCCTCAATTGAATATCCATCCAGGGAATTTACCGATAAAACCGTTATCTGCGTAGAATCTGTTTTTTCAAGCTCCGAAAGCTTTTCTTCAAGAACATTTTCCGTCTCTTCTGAGAACATATCCGCATAATCATTGATTCGGTTTTTTAAATCAGGAATTTGCTGTGCCCGGGCAATGAACGGAAAAAATGCGATTATGAATAAAAGAAACAGAATTTTTTTCATTCGAAATTAACCTCTGGAGCCTTATCAGCTCCTGCCGATGCTTTAAATGCTTCCTTAGGTTCAAGATGAAGCATTAATGAATTCGTTAAAGAATTCGGGAAAGTTCTTATAGAGGTATTAAAAACTCTTACAGTTTCGTTGTATCTTGTACGGGCAACAGTTATACGGTTTTCCGTTCCTTCAAGCTGATGCTGAAGATCGGCAAAATTCTGGTTTGCTTTCAGATCCGGATATTTTTCAACAACAACCATCAAACGCGAAAGGGCTCCGGAGAGAGAATCCTGCGCAGACTGAAAATTAGCCATAGCATTTTTATCTTTAAGCATTTCCGGAGAAAGCTGAACAGATGTAGCCTTTGAACGGGCTTCAGTAACGAGTGTCAGAGTTTCTTTTTCATGAGAAGCATAAGCTTTTACAGTTTTAACAAGATTCGGTATGAGATCCATTCGACGCTGATAAGCGGCTTCAACATCTCCCCATGCAGCCTTGACAGTTTCCTCATTCGCCTGCATTGTGTTATAACCGCATCCAGAAAACAGAAGCAAAGAAGACCATACAGCAAAAATATATTTTTTCATTATTATCTCCATGAAATATTTAATGACATAATAACAGTTTTCGATAAATCAGTCAAGCGGGGATATTTATTTTTATAATATTGATTATGAGATATAATAACAATAAAGACGGAGATTATGAGAAATTTAAACAATGATATTTTTAAAACATATTCAACCATCAAACCTGAAATAGAAAAGCGTATCGCGGAATTCAAAAAAATAAGAGAAAAAGCTACCGATAAAGAGCTTTTTTATGAACTTGTTTTCTGCATCATGACACCGCAGTCGAAAGCAAAATCATGCGGAAAGGCTCTTGAACTTCTCATAAAAGAAAATCTCATATTCAATGGAACTGCAGAAAAAATAAGTGAGAAAATAAATATCGTTAGATTTAGAAACAATAAGGCAAAATATATCGTAGAAGCACGCGGGAAATTTACCCAGGGAAAATACTTTAAGATGAGAGATATTCTCTACTCGCAGGGAGACGTGCACAATATACGCGAATGGTTAGTTAAAAACATAAAGGGCATCGGATATAAAGAAGCAAGTCACTTTTTGAGAAATACCGGATGGGGTGATAAAATTGCTATTCTTGACAGACACATACTAAAAAACATGATTCTATCCGGAATTTTAAACGAGAAACCAAAAACACTTTCTCCAGCGACCTATTTGCTAATAGAAAAAAAGCTCATTGATTTCAGCAAAAAAATTAAAATACCGCCAGATCATTTAGATTTTGTCTGGTGGTACAAAGAAGCCGGAGAAGTCTACAAGTGATTATATCTTAAAGAAATGTGTTTCTTCCTTAAGATCATTCGCCATCTCAGCAAGTTTTTCCGAACTGGCGGCGATCTCTTCAGCCCCTGAAGAATTAGAAAGTGTCGACTCGTTGATATTTGACATCGACTTGATTATTTCTTCGATTGCATTCTTGTGCTCAAACATGCGTTTATCAATTACAGATGCAAGATTACGTACATTGTCGGCAGTACGATTAACAAGTTCATTAGTTTCCATCTGCTGACGCATTGTGTCATAGTTTTTATTTATTATCTTGTTTATTGTTTTTATTTCATCAACTACCTTTGAAACTGTTTCAATTGAAACAACAACATTTCTGATTCCTGAATCAATTTCAGTATTATTTACCTTTATTATCTGATCAATGTCCATAATACTGTTAGCAGTCTGATCTGCAAGTTTAGAAATCTCATCTGCTACGACCGCAAAACCTCTACCCGACTCACCTGCACGGGCTGCTTCAATTGCTGCATTAAGAGAAAGAAGATTTATCTGTTCAGAAATATCTTTTATTATGCCTACAATATTTTCCATATCCTTTGAACTCTGAAGAATTTTGGACATACCGTCATTCATAGCAACTAGAGACTTGTTGCTTTCTTCAGCTTCAACAACAATCTGCTCAGAAATAACAAAAGATTCTTTGACAGAAGTGCTCATCTCTTCTATCATAACACTAAGACCTTTAATTCTGTCGTACAGTGAATCTATTTGATCAACCTGATCTTTAATATTTGTATTAACAACCGTAATTCCGTCGGATAGACTTTCGATGGTAGCGGAAATTTCTTCACTTGTTGCCGACTGGCTCTGAGCATTTTCAGCAAAGGAATCCGAAGTCTTAAACATTTCTCCGGTTGCAGTGGAAAGCTGCTGACTCATCTTAATGATGTTATTCATAATCGCATGAATCTTTTCCGAAAAAGATTTTAATGCACGTTGAAGAAGGACAACTTCATCATTGGTTTTTTCATTACTGAGCTTATCAAATTTGATTGCAAGATTTCCTGAAGCAAGACTATCAACCATCCCCGTCACTTTCCTAAGCGGACGCCTGATAATAAAATTTACAAAAACATATAATACCGTAATAAGAATCACCCCTACAGCAAGAATACCGAAAATAACATAATTTCGTATCTTCCGGCTTGGTCCTAGCATATCATTTTCTGATGCATGAGCCATTACAATCCATTCATATTCAGGAACATAAATATATGATGCAATTTTTTTTTCCTGATTAACTACACTTATTGAAACATCATAATACTCAATTTTACCTTTCTTGTTGGTTATAACTTCCTTAATATAAGATTTTCCTCTGAGATCTTTTTTATCCAGAAAGTTAGCGCCCTCACTAAAAGGATGAACCTCAAGCTTTCCAAGATCAGGACCTTCTTTCGCATTTATTACGATAATCCCGCCGCCTTTTCCTATTAGAACGCTTCTGAGTTTTTCACGCATGTCGCGCTGACCGTTTGAAAGATCGAGAGCAAACTCATAAATACCTGTTGTCTTTTTATTTTCAATAATAGGAACGTAAACCGCTATATAAGGTCTGTCCAAAATATTAACAGTGCCTTTGAAAGAAGAACCCTTAATCAATTCCTTATACTCTTGAGACTCACGTTTGAGTGCCTCCCCTATAGCGCGCTCACCGGAAGGTCTGTTTATTGGAGTCATAACACGGACAAAATCGTCACCTTTCTGTTTCAGAAGAGAAACACTCACTCTGCTTTGGCTTTTAAATGAATCAACATCTTTCTCAGTTATTTTTCCAGTAGGGAAACGGGCCATGAATACATCTGCGATTTTCGAAGTTGAGTACATAACAGAATCATTATAGATGTTAATCATTTCATATGTCTGAGAATTCACTATCTGCAGCTTCTCGTATGCTTCTTTTTCGGCATTTAGGGTAAGCATATATCCTATCAATCCGGATATTATAATTAGAAACATCGATACTATCACAACCTGAATGACCGCGATTTTTATCCCGATTGATGCCTTATGAAAAAGATTCATACAACCTCTGTTAAGCCGAATATATCTAAAGAAAACGTTTTCGTCAACTTATTGCCATTATTTAGACCAACGGGACGGTGTAAAGAAAATTATTTTTCACTTTGTACCGCATTTGTACCGCACTTTCATGATCGGCATAGTTTATCCTTTTCTCTCGAACTTTACTTATTATTTTATTATTTTTATAGCAGGATAAATCAAAAAAATGTTTTCAAAAACAACTTATTAAAACGAGTTTCAAAACTCATAGAACCGGTATGAAAATATCAATCTCGGACTCTTTAGAATCAGGCTTAAATCTCTCATCATAAAATTCGAAATCATACGATCTGTCTGCTTTATATCCAGATTCAGGAATCCATCTCTCATATGCAGCAGTTATTGTTTCCGATATTGCAGAAGGAACTCCTTTATGAGTAAATACTGCATATTTTGCAGGAGGGATAATTTTCAAACTCATCTCAACAGGCAAATCATCAAAAGAATCAACCTGAACAGAAGGCATGTAGAAAAATTTGCCGCTTTCAAAAAAAACTTCATTATAACATTCAAGGCCGAACCCTGGGCTTGAACAAGCTGAAGAAAAATCTGAAGATTTTTGTATTTTCCCAGCGCTTTTCAAAAACATTCTCCATGCTTCTTTAATTTCATTTTTATCCTTTGTAAAAATTGAAATTCCAGCAAGTTTAATTTCCCCGATTTCTTTTATTACCGGTGATAATACAATTATCTTATCGCATGAAGTCTTTATCTTCTGTAATGACAATTCCGGAATAAACTTTGCTGATATATCTTTTCCCTTAAGTCGGCATCTTCCCGGAGTAATTCCGAAATAATCTTTGAATGCACGGGTGAATCCCTCCTGAGTATTAAATTGATAATCAAGAGCTGTTTCCATTATTTCCTTACCGCTAAAAAGAATATCTTTTGCCGCCTGAGTCAGTCTTCTCCTTCGAAGATATTCTCCGGGACTCATTCCTGTAAGATTTATAAAAACGCGTGAAAAATGATAAACAGAATAAGCGGATTGAAAAGCAATCTCATCGGATGTAATTTTTCTGGTGAGATTATT
>DAOMHE010000024.1:0-17803 GCA_035430785.1 Spirochaetota bacterium
ATTCATCCTTTGCTGTAGTTCTTTTTAAACCTTCTAGCATTTATCCATTTATCATTTCTGAGCACTTTTTGTCATTATATCGATTTTCCCGTCATCCCTGCGAATGCAGGGATCTCATCCTGTCTTATTAAATTTCTGCATTCCACTCCGCTCAGTAAACGCATTATTTGTAGTGCGTCATATGGTTTATTTTGGGTTTGACATATCTTGGAAACTTTTGTATTAAGATTTTAATGGTCATGAGACTGAGATGTTTTACGAATTTGTCGGGTATAATTACAGTGTCTGTGGCTGAAAGGATGGTAATGAAAGGCTGAAATCTTTTTGATTATGCTTCAATTAAGTATGTTGCTTGAATTTGGAATGATATAGGCTTTGCGCATATCATTCCAAATTGGGATGTTTTACGTATTTCGTATATAGGTAGTTAGTCGAAACGGCTTTTTTAAATTTAGCGATAAAATGACAAATGAAATGAAAAAAAATATTGGGAATGAAATAAAACCGACAAAGGAAAATTTACTCGAAACAATAATTCGTGTTCTCCGGAATTATATTGAATATGGTAGTTATAAAAAGAATAAAAAGTTAGCAATAAAAGCGATATTAAAACTTCACCCAGATGAAGGTAATGAAAAAGTTGAAAGATATTTTATGATATATGAGGAAGTATTTTTAGAATGTATATCTAATTTAGATAGATATCTAAAGCAAATTGATAAATCTGAAATGAAGGTATCCGAGTTTAATGATATTGATTATGAATCTCTGAATAAATACTTAAAATTAAAATTTCCTAAGTCAAATATATCAGGGATAAGAATGATTACAAATTGGGTTATATTTTGGCATTATTTAAAATAAATTTAATTGAATAATAGGGACTGTGGCGAATAATAACGCCACTACGTCTAACATAGGCTCAACGCTCCGCTATCGCTTCGGGCTGCACCAAATTTTTTCTCCGTGAGTACACTGTGCAAAACCTCGTTCAGTTAAAATAAATTTATTGTTGAGATAGTAAATGAAAATTATAACTAGAGAAGAGACCATTCAAGTATTAAAAAACTGGCAATCTCACCAGCTATCGGCAATTGATGTTTTAGAATGGGCCAATAAACTATATCTTAACGAAGATATCGACTATGAAGACTGGGAAGGTGATGAGCCGAATTCTGTAACTAATGAAATACTTGCGCAATTAGATTCTATAGATATGAACTTAATTATGATTGAAGATATTCCAGAAATGATTAAATTTTTAAAAACACCGGTTGGAGATTTTGAAAAAGGATATAAAAAATGGTGCGATTATATTAATTCAATTGATTTATTAAAGAGAAAAAAAGAATTAAAAAATATAAAACTATATGAACCATTTTGTAAATAATTCATATAGTGCCTTCGTGAAACTGAGAGTTGACGCTCCGCTCCGTACTCACTTCGTTGTGCACTTTTCACGGTCTTCGTCACATTTTAACCTCTGCGACGCTGCGGTGAAAACGTAGTATACGCCGCTTACATCAAATGATAACCGCAAAACTATTGACACATGATATAATATGTATTACATTGTAAATTATTGAGAGGTTTTTCATATGGCAAAAATGGTTACTATGCGTATTGACGAAGCTACACTTGAAAAGTTTAATCAATTTGCTAAATTAGAAAATCGATCGCTATCAAATTTTATTGAAACTGCAACCCTCAAATATATTAATGAAATTGAGCTTTCTGATGATTTTGAAATGAAAGATATTTTTCAGAATAAAATTCTTCTCGCAAAATTAAAAAAGGGAAGTAAAGACGCAAAAAATCTGAGAGGACGATTTGTCGAAATTTAAAATATTCGAAACTGATCAATTCATTTCTGATTTGGAAGCTCTTCCCCAAAAGATTCTTAATACAATTGAATCAAAACTTCATGAATATGTGTATAAACAGATTCATGAGAATCCGTGTTATGGTCCGAATATTAAGAAATTAAAAGATTATAAACCTGAAACATGGAGATATAGAGTTAGTAACTACAGAATCTTTTACGAAATAAATGATAGCGAGAAAATTATCTTTATTATTTCAATTGATGATAGAAAAGACTCTTATTAAGATAAAGATACGGCCTTCACTCAAATGAGTGTAAGCCCTGCGCTTCGTGCTCACTGCGTTGCGGGCGTTCCTCTGGGTAAAGCCGCATTCGCCTTTGGCGAACGTCGCGTAGTTGTATACGTTTTTCATAATGTCTAATAAAAAGAGAGTGTTCTGTAATTATGAATAAATGGGGATTTTTACGCGAAACAGAAAAGCTGGCTGAAAAGACCGGAAAAGATAAAGACACTGGTTTTCATAGAACCGGATTGGATATATATCTCAAAGTTATTTTCCCTGATGTTGATGACTGGATTCACGATAGAATGCTAGGAAAAATCAACGGTAAGGACTATCGAAGCAGACCGGATTACAGAAGTGAGAAATTAAAACTAATTATTGAAGTTGACGGCTTACCGCATTACACAAAACCGGATATTATTGAAAAAGATTATAAACAGACAGAAATCTATGAGAGTTTAGGTTATAAAGTAATAAGAATTCCTTTTTTTATTCAATTAACAAACAAAGCTGTAAAAACATTATTTGACATAGAAGTTTCAGAAAAACTTTTTGATGAATCAATTCCTTCTCTGGGTGTTAAGGGGTGTAATACTCCTGCTTATTTGTGCCCTGCCGGAGTTAAGAGAATGGCTGAAGAATTCAAAAAATATCCAGAGCAATATGCAGTAAATATTGAATTTCTCAAAAAGCAGAATGATCCGTATAAAACCGGAGTTGATTATTTAGAAAAAGAATATAATTCTGTAAAGATGGATTTTGATAAATGAATCGTTGGAATATTCCTGAAGAGTTAGAGAATGAAATAATGTGCCGCGATGTAAAATGTGTATATTGCGGAAAAAGGATGACTGAGAAAGTGCATCGTGGAGAAAGCAGAAAAGATGCCGCTACATGGGAACATATAATTAATGATCAGAGAATAATAACGCGCGATAATATTGCAAGATGTTGTTCCGCTTGTAATTCAAGCAAAGGAACGAAAAAATTATCAGATTGGATAAATTCAGAATACTGTAAAAATAATAGCATAAACATGAAAACTGTTGCTCCAATAATACAAAAAACTTTGCAGCTTGGGTTATAGAAATTATACACAATTTCAGCACAATACTACAAAATGAATTGCTTGACATATATACCATATATGATATACTGTGAATATGAATTTTCAAGTCGAATTAACATCAGAAGTTTCAGATTTTATTCTGTCTCTCCCCGTTAAGTTTCAGGCAAAGATTCAAAGAACTATTAATTTGTTGTGTGAGTTTGGATATTCTTTACCTGAACCGCATTCAAAGAAAATCAAATCAGCGCATAAAATTTACGAATTGCGGATCAAACTTGGTTCAGATATCTGCCGATTATTTTATTTTCATTGGAAAGGAACAATTTATGTCGTCACATCTGGTTACATAAAGAAAACTGACAAATTAGACAAAAGAGAAATTGAAAAGGCAGAAAAGATTAAATTATTATTTGAGGACTAACAATATGCCAAAACCAAAAACTATAAATTCTGCATCCCTTCTTAAGAATCAAATGAAGAATGATGAATTTAAGAAAGAATATGATCTTCTTGAAGAGGAATTTGAGCTTGCAAGAGAAATAATCAAATTGAGAACAAAAGCTTCATTAACTCAAAAGCAGTTAGCGGAACTTGCCGGAACATCTCAGCCTGCGATTGCAAGACTTGAATCCGGAAGCTATAATAATGTATCTCTTGCATTCTTGAGAAGAATCGGGAAAGCCCTGAATGTGACGCCGGAAATTCATTTTAGAAAAAAAATTAATTGATGATGCAGTAAAATCTACCAGCTTGACAGAAGTCAGGCTCTTGTCTTTTCAAACCTATAAGGATCATTATTGATGTCTATGCCTGTAAGGTTCGTTTTTGTTTAGATTACAGCATCTCAAGTGACCATCACCGAATAATTCCTTATTGGTTTTTCCCAGACGTTTCAAATAATCGTTCCATTTTTGTTTTAGATTATTTAAAAAACCGCCGTTCTCTTTTTTCATTTGAATCACCTCCTATAAATATGACCAGTCAGTTCTATTTATAGGCTATATGAATAATATAACGCTTTTTTCGCAAAAGACATGAATAAAAGTTTTTTAGATCAACGGTTTTGAATTACTTAAGCAGGCAAAATCTGATGATAAGTATATGTCAATTATCCTTTTTTCGGGTTGATATCCCGAGAGGATAATACAACGGACAAACGCCGACGAGGCTTGTCAGAATAAATATTACCGCAATGGCACCAAGCACAATCGCCGCTATGCCGCTCAGCTGACCTGTGAAATAAAAAACCGCAACTGCTGCTGCAAGCAAAATCCGAATTGTTCTGTCGATAATACCCATATTCCGTTTCATAATCGCCTCCTTGTTTAAATACAATATATCACGGTTGGAGAATAAAAGCAAGAATAGCTCGATAATCATCAAGTGTTAGATTTGTGCATAATTTATCATCAGAAAGACTATGATAACAGAAATCTGTTTTTTAAAGGATATCAGTTTAAGTTTGAGAACTGGCATAAAAAAATAGCTGATGAATCAGCAATCGATTCTTTCAGATATACTTGCAAATATATTTGACGTTTTCATTGCAGTACATAAATATATAAAAGAATTTGAGGATTATCATGCCTCGGATTTCATTTTTATCGTATTTGAAAGTTGCTTATTTTCTTTAGATAAATGATGTCGCTTATTGATAAAGAGGGTATTATTGTGAAACAAAATATTTTAATTAGTTTTTGTATTGGATTTATATGCCTAATCCTTATTGTTTCCTGTAGTAAAAAATCATCAGATCATATATCTGATAATCGATTGAAATTTGTTTACGTCAATAATATCGGCAAGAAAGTAACTTCGGATATTTATGATAATTATGCGTTTATAATCATCGAAGATAGCAGAACTCATTCAGTTAAATATTTGTTTTATAATGTAATAGATTCAACAATTGTAGAGAAAAATAATATAAATGAATTTATCAAACTGCTAGCAATTATTCCAAAAGGGGAAACTCTTGGTTTTTATTCTTACTGTCAACCGACTTTCAGAACCAGAAATAATGCAAATTTAAACTTAATTGCTGATTTTTGCAGAAAAAATGGAATCAATATAATTGGAAATTCAAATTATAGATTCAATAAAGATGAGGTTAATCGAGAACCATATTATGCCAGAATACTTTGTACTTGCGATTAACATTTTACTGTATGTATGTAAAGTGAAACTATTCCCCAGACGCATTTCTTCCTAAAATCTGCTTGACCATCATCTCTTGTTTTCTATCCTTCTGATGAGGTAAAAATGTCCTATCAGGTTATTGCCCGGCGGTGGCGTCCGCAAAATTTTAATGAAGTAGTTTTTCAGGATCATGTTCTGAAGACTATCCGCAATTCCATTTCTTCGGGCAGGGTTTCCCACGCCTATATTTTTACCGGTCCGCGCGGAGTAGGGAAGACTACCGTTGCGAGAATTCTAGCCAAGTCGCTCAACTGTGTTGAAGGTCCGACTCCTGATCCCTGCGGTGTCTGCGAAAACTGTGTCGAGATCAAAAACGGCACTGCATTCGATGTTTATGAAATTGACGGTGCGAGCAATACCAGTGTCGATAATATCCGCGATTTACGCGAAAAGGTCAACTTTGCTCCTGTTAAGTCCAAGTATAAGGTTTATATCATTGATGAGGTTCACATGCTCTCTATGGGGGCTTTTAATGCCCTTCTTAAGACGCTTGAAGAACCGCCTCCTCATGTAATTTTTATTTTCGCGACTACAGAAATTCATAAAGTTCCTGATACGATTTTATCCAGATGCCAGAAATATAATTTCAAGAAGATTCCGGTTGAAGCGATTGCAGATCATCTGAAGAAAATTCTTTCAGCTGACAAAATCGATTATGAACCTTCGGCAATATTTCCAATCGCGCGTGCAAGCGGCGGATCGATGCGTGACGCGCAGTCTCTTCTTGAGCAGGCTATTTCTTTTTCTGACGGCAAAATTACTGAAGCGAATGCTCTCGAATCTCTGGGTATCGTTCCTTTTTCGAGTTATTCGAGGCTTCTTTCCGCTCTTGCTTCATTGTCAAAAGAAGCTCTGATGAAAGAGATTGATTCGATTGCCGAGAGCGGCGCGAATCTTCAATTGTATCTTTCAGGTTTTGCTGAAGTGATCCGTTGTGTCCGGCTTCTCAAAAGCGGAATATATCTTTATAATGCTTCATCTTTCTCTAAAGAAGAAGCCGAAGAACTTAAGAAGTTTTCGGATGAATTTTCTGATGAGGAATTATCAGCCTTTTTCAAAATTCTAACCAGCACTTATTTTGAGATTAAGGGAATTGAAAACGAGCGCTTGAGCATTGAAATGGGTCTGCTGGACATGATTGAATTGCGTTCAAGGCCTTCACTTGCTGATATAATCAAAAAGCTTGAATCATCTCCTTCGGCTTTGCCGTCAAGTGCACCGGCTGTTGAAAAAAAAACGCCTCAGCAGGTGAATGCTGAAGCTCCGGCAAGAGTAAGCCCGGCAACTATTCAGCCTCAAAAAAAAAATGAAATTCCTTCCGACGGAATAATAAGTGTTTTTTTTGAAGAATCCCGCAAGATAAAGCTCTATCTTTATCAGAAAATAAAAGCCGGTTACAATGTTGAACTTAAATCTTCTGTTGTAGTTTTTTCAAGAATCAATGACGGAAAGATTCTTGACGCTCATGACATCGCTTTCATAAAGGACTGGTTTGCTGCAAAGAGTGCTTCGGTCAAAATTGCCGATGAAAACGAAAGCGCTGACGATGACGCGCCTCTGCCGCAGGAAGATGTGCGTACTGCAGTTGATTTCGGAGTAGAAGAGAAACCTCATCCTGCAGTTGAGAAGGTTGTTAATTTTTTTCAGGGCGAGATAGTCGAGCCTCAAAAGAAAAATAATATGAATAAAAATATCGGAGAGTAGTATGTTCGGTGAACTCGGAAATTTAATGAAAATGCAAAGCGAGATCCGCAAGATCCAGAAGACTTTAAAAAAGATGGAATCGGTCGGCATCAGCGATGACGGATTGGCGTCGATTACAGTTAACGGCGAGTTTGAAATTGTTTCTGTAAAGATTGACGAAGATGTTTTAAAAACTGCCGACAAAAGGCAGATTGAAAAAGCTATTACCCATGCTTTTAATAAAGCAGCTAAATCCAACAAAGATGCAAGCGCCGCAAAGATGAAAGAACTTACCGGCGGACTCAAGATCCCGGGAATGGACGGATTGTTCTAATGGTTTCAAAGTATCTCGAAGCTCTCATCAATGAATTTTCTAAAATACCCGGTATGGGGCAGAAGAGTGCTTCGCGTGCTGCTTTTTATATTCTCAAACTTAAAGATTCGGATGTCAAAAGATTCGCTTCCGCACTCATAGATATAAAAGAAAAAATCCGTGAGTGTTCGGTCTGCGGCGGAATATCCGACTCGGAAATATGTTCGATATGTTCCGACCCTGCAAGGGATTCTTCTCTGATTTGTGTAGTTGAGGACGAAAAGGATATTCTGACTATTGAAAAGACGCGCATCTTCAAAGGGGTCTATCATGTTTTGAAGGGTGTAATTTCCCCGCTTGACGGAATAGGTCCGGATGACTTGAGAATCAATGAGCTTTATGATAAATGCAAATCAGGCAAGGTCAGAGAGATTATTCTTGCTACCAATCCGACTCTTGAGGGCGATGCTACTTCGCTCTACCTGACGCATAAACTTAAAGAGATGAATATCCGCGTGATGCGCATTTCTCGGGGACTTCCTGTAGGCGGCGAGCTTGATTTTGCAGATACTGCTACAATCGCGCGATCATTTGATGAACGGATAGAGGTTTTTTAACCCCTTCCGTTTCTGTTTCTTCCTCTGCGCCCTGCATTTTCCTTCGTTTTTTTAGAATCTCTTTTCTTCGGATATTTATTTGCCTGCGCGATTTTATTCTTTTCAGTTTTAGTTTTTGGTTTCGGCTTAACTCTGCTTTTATTTTCAGCCGCTGCCGCTTCTTTGCGTTTTCTGTCTTTTCCTTCGAGTTTAATGACTATCGGAATGCCGTGAATTCCAAGAAGTTTCTGAAATTCTTTCTGTAAAAAGCGGACAGCATCAGACCGGAAATTTTTCTCATTGTTAACGAAAAGTTTAAACTGAGGCGGAATCGTATCGACCTGAGTCGCGTAGTAAATTTTTATATCACTGCCGAGTGAAGGCAGTTTATGTTCTCTTTGAATTTCTTCAAGCGCTTTGTTGAGTTTTGCCGTTCCGATACGCTTGGAAGCTTTCTCTTTCATCTCCATCGCGGTTTTCAAAAGCTTATGAATTCTTGTTTTTTCTTTTGCAGATATAGCGATGATAGGGAAATCTGCCGTGCGGTAGAACTTAAATAGAAGATATTCCTTGAATTCTTCAAATGTTTTATCGGTTTTTGTTACCGCGTCCCATTTGTTTACCGCAATTATAAGAGGTTTGTTTACTTCAAGAATCTGATCAGCTATTTTTTTATCTGCTTCGGTTAGTCCCTGCGCCGCGTCAATCAGATGAACTACAACATCAGAATCCTTTATTGACTGAATCGAACGGTTTAGTGAATAGTATTCAACGTCTTCCTTTATTCTTTTTTTGCGTCTTATGCCTGCAGTATCTATTATTTCGATGGTTTTCTCTTCAAAACGGAAAGAGTCATTAACGGAATCGCGTGTTGTGCCGGGTATATCCGAAACGATTGATCTTTCGCAGCCCATGAAAGCGTTTAGCAGTGTTGATTTTCCTGCATTCGGTTTTCCGACAAGTGAAATTTTAAGATCAGGTTCACCGATACTTTTCGGTGAATGAGGAAGCAGGTCGGCTATTTTATCGAGAAGCATTGGAATGTTGAAATTGCTCTTCGCAGAAATCGGAAGAATGTCATTTACTCCAAGCTCGTAGAAGTTCGACATGTTTCTCAACTCGTCCGATGAATCCATTTTGTTTACTGCGACTATCATCGGCTTGGAAAGTTTTCTGATTTTTGAAATAAGAGTGTGATCAAACTTTTCAACTGAAGGATTTTCAAGAAGAAAGACTATTAAATCAGCATTTTCAAGATGATTTTCTGCATTTGAAATGATTTTTGAAGATAATTCAGAATCTTTAGGCAGATCAAGTCCCGGTGTATCGGATAAAATGAATGAACACTTGGGATGATTGACTTTATAATTCAAAATGTCGCGGGTGAGACCCGGAAGATCATCAACGATCGCGTGTTTTTTCTTGATAAGTGAATTGAACAGCGTTGATTTTCCAACATTTCTTCTTCCTATGATGACTACAAGTGGTATCTGTTTCATTTTTTTCTTCCGCGTAAAATTATTTTTGATAATTATTCAATAAGAGAAATATATTTTGATCGATTTGATTCGGCAATAGATAAAAATATCATTTGAATGATTTCAAATACCAGTTTTTTAACTTGCATAACATTATTAAAGCACTTTTTATGTGATTATATAAAAAAAAGCTTGATAATTAAACTTGTTTATTATAGAAGAATGTATTAATCAATTAGAGGAGTTAAAAATGGCGGAGAAATCTCTCAAACAGCTTCTTGCAGATGACAAAAAATGCAAAGACAAAATCAAGAAAGCTAAGGATCAGATCGCAGCTGATCAGAAAACTCTCAAAGTTCTTGCAGAAAAAATCAAAGATGCAAAAGCTAAAGAAGCAGCTGCTAAGAAAAACAGCAAGAAAGTTGTTAAAAAAGCTGTTAAAAAGAAGTAATTCGTTTTTTCTTTTTTTAAAAGGCTGCTTTCGGGCAGTCTTTTTTTTTATTACCCCGCATCTTCTCTTCTTGTTTCTAAAGGTAGTCTTTAATTCTTCCGAAAATAAAAAAGGGAATCTAATATTCGGAGATTTTTGTGTATACATACAAAGAGCGCAAGCAGAGATTTTTCAGTGAGATAACCAATAAAGAGCAGATATACTCTATATTAAAGGTAAAATTCAATCAAAAGTCTCTTAAAATAAAATTTGATCTTGATGCGCGCGAAATTCTTTTTAATGAATTCAATGATTCCGATCACACAATCATGGTTGTCACCGACGAAAGTTATATTCCAAACGCTGAAGGCATTATTGTTGTTTCGGCTCTTCTTGAAAAATATTTTGAAGCAGATCTGAAAATTTTAGAAAAAAAGACCGACGGTTATTTCAAATGTTCGGTTCATGGCGGCCGCATTGCGACTACAGGAAGATCCGATTTGCGATTTAAGGTCAATGAAGACGATGTAGTTGCTACAAATTTCAGATTTTCAAAGTATTCAATTGATTTAAACACTTATACTCTTCCAACGAGCATAAAAGTTATACTCGACCAGTTCGAATCAAGCAAGCGTTCAAGCGCCGATTACTATGAAATAGGTTACTTTGATACTGAAGATGACATTCTTCTTGCTGTAAAGAAAACAAATTCATCACTTTTGATTTCCGATTTGAATGATTCTTCGACTTTTTCTCCTCCGATTGAAGGTTTTCTTGATTTCAGGGCAATTTTGCGCGAAAAATCTGATCACTATATTTCTAAGCTCAAAGAAAAAGGTTATATCTCCGTCGCGATGATTCCCATCGTTTATATTTCTGATTCCGAGTCAGTAATTCCATTTGCTTACATCAGAATGTATTCTAAGACAAAAAAATACGACCTTGATGATGTTTTTTCGATGAAGGAGGATTCTTTCCGCCTTGTTGAACGAATTCGTGAAGCAAATACGGTTCTTCTTTCACAGAAACAGCGTATAACCGACATAAGCCGCGGCGGTCTGAAGCTTTTGATAGATAATGATGAACTTAAACGTTATCTTATAAAGTCACGCGGTTTCGTTTTTGATATAGTTTTTAAACTGCAGGCGCCTATTACGATTTATGCCGAGATACGCTTTACTGGAACGGATGATGAGAAGAATCTGATTCTGGGCATGTGTTTTGTCGGCAACTCTTCGAGAAAAGATCAGATGAAACATTTATATGATATTCTTGAGCCGATGGAGCTTGAATACAAGAAAAAGCTGATTCTTCAGATGAAACAGCGTCAGGCTGATGGTAAATAATTCATTTAGAATTTTTTAGAACTTCTGCATCTGATTTTCTGGCATAAAAAGGCAGAAGTTTTTCCCACAAAAGAAAATCATCGTTGTTTTTTTCGGCATATTTAAACAAATCATCAAAATATAACGGATTAAATTCTCTGTAATTTATACTGAGTATTTCTTTGTATTTCAGCGCTCCGTTTCCGGTTGCAGTTATCGTTTTGTCGGATATCATTTCCTGGATATCTTCAGGATAATAATCACCGGGTTTTATAATTTCAACAGGCATTGAATTTGTTTTGGTATAACAAGCTGCGAAAATTCTGTTTTTCTTTGCATCAAATGCGCTTAATACGGTTTCGCCTTCTTCTGCCGTAAGCATTGAAAAAATCATTTGTGAAGGAATGCCCATAACAGGTATATTTAATATCTGTGACAGCATTCGTGCTGTAGAAACTGCGATTCGTATGCCGGTAAATGAACCCGGTCCTGTGCCGCATATCAATCTGTTGATTTCTTTCTGATTGATTTGGGCTTTCTTTATAACTGCATCGATTGATGAAAGAAACATTGCAGAATGTTTATTTCCGGCATCGATAACTTCATTAACAATATTATTACCTGTTTTTACAGCGCATATCTGAAACTCACTGGATGTATCAATCAGAAGGGTATTCAAGTGTAATTCTCCTTTCTTCATCGCTGATGATTTCGATTGTCACGGAAATATGTTTTTCCGGCATTAAAGATCCGCATTTTTCAGCCCATTCAATCCATGAAACTCCGTTTCCATAGAAATAATCTTCAAAACCCATCAACTCAATTTCTTCCGGTGATTCAATTCTGTAAAGGTCAAAATGATAAAACGGAATCTTCCCTGGATATTCCTCGAGAATGGTGAAAGTGGGAGAGGTTATATCATCTGAAATTCCGAGACCTAGTGCGAACTCTTTTGCCATTAGAGTTTTTCCCGCACCAAGAGTTCCTGTTACAGAGTAGACTTCACCGGGTTTTGCATTTTTCCCCATATCAAAAGCGATTCGGCGTGATTCGTCTTCGTTTTTTGAAATAAAAACTTTCATCTTGGTGGAATTTTTCCGAGTTTTATTAGAAATTTAGCCATATGATCGGGATACGGAATTTCAAAAGTCATTTTTTTCCCTGTTTCAGGATGATCAAACGAAAGTTTTACCGAAGCCAGCATAAGAGGAATATTCAGCTGCTTTGTGTTTTTTGAATAAAGAGGGTCGCCTGCAATCGGATTATTTTTATGTGCCATGTGAACGCGTATCTGATGCGTGCGGCCGGTGTGCAGAATTATTTTTAGAAGAGTATAATCACCCGCCTGTGTTTTGAAATTCTGTGTGGTCGAATATTCTGTTATAGAATCTCTTCCTGAAGAAGTGACGGCCATTTTTTTTCTATTAACAGGATGCCTTCCTATTTTTTCTTCAACAATACCGTTTTGAGGATATACGATCCCGTGAACAATTGCGGCATATTCCTTATAAATCCGGCGTTCGGCGAAATCCTGCGAAAGTTTTCTGTGTGAAATGTCGTTTTTTGCGACAACCAGAATACCGGCAGTGTCTTTGTCCAGTCTGTGTACGATGCCCGGTCTTTCTTCGCCTCCTATTCCGGATAGATCTTTTATTTTGTAAAGCAGGGCGTTAACGAGAGTTCCTGAGTTGATGCCGGCTCCGGCATGTACGGTCATTCCGTATGGTTTGTTTATGACTGCGATTGATGAATCTTCGTAGATGATTTCAATCGGGATATCTTCAGCTTCTAACGAGACTTTTTCGGGTTCCGGTATTGAATACGAGATTTCATCTCCTGATTTCAGTTTTGAACTTCTTTTGGCAGGTTTTCCGTTAAGGCTGAAGTGACCATCATCAATCAGCTTCTGAAGATAGCTTCTTGAATAGTTTCCGCCGAGATTTGCGAATGCGAAAACATCCAGTCTTGTTCCTGCATCATTTTCGTCTGCGTTTAAAACATTTATTTGCATGATAATACAGAAAGCTTTAAGGGGGTAATAATTGTCAAAATATTTTTAGAATGGTAAATCCGGCAGTTTAAAAAATACTTGATTAAAAGTTGTTAAGTAATGAACTTACACGGCGGTATAAACAGCAATGATGTGCTTTGGTGAAAAAATAGTATTATTTAATAAAAAGTTTAATGAACTAATACCGTTTGTACCGGTATTCTACCTGCTTGAAATTACTCTTCTTTCAATCATTTTGACGGCATTCATTCCGAAAATTCTGGTATTTTTGACCGCAATGATTCTTATTTCTGCGGTTGGTTCACTGATAATTTTGCTTTTTTTCGGAAACAGCAGGGCTTTCAGGATACTTCCGTTTATTCTTGATGTTCATATTCCCTTTTCAATTGCAGTTTTTATTTTTTCATTAGCCGGATCATCTGATCTGTTTCTCCCTTCTTTCCGATTATTTTACGCCGTAATTGAACTGATAACTCTTTTTTTTCTTACACGCCGTTGATTTTTATGATACAATTCCTATCAGTTGAAGTTTTCGGCTTTTGATGCCGAAAATATTAAAGGACGATTGTATCTTTATAATAGCGGTATAAGTAATGATTAAAATTACGAAGATTATTTTCTCGGTAACCGTTTTAGCCGCATTTTCAGCGATTAATGCCGGATTTCTTGTAGATGAAAATCCTGAACCCCGAAAAATAAAGCCCGTTGAATCACAGGCTGTTATCAACAGCGTAGGTTTCCCTGCGGATACAGCGTTAAATATTACTGTTACCCCGGTTCCGGGTTCGCCGAACAGTGCACGTATTTCGTGGGATCTGAGCCGTGGCTCAAGCGATACTTTTATAGTCGGCAGATCTTCTTCCGTCATTAGTGATACATCTGATGCTCTGAATGCTTTATCCGTACGCATCATCTCTTCTTCTGATAAAAATTTTATAATAGATAAAAATCTTGCTCCGGGACAATATTATTATGTAGTTCTTTCTAAAAAACTTTCTGCTGCAAAAAAAATAGAGCTCTTCCCGAATGAAAATTATACTACAAATCCGCTGATTATTGATGATGGAAAAAATCCCAGAATGGGGACACTTCCTAAAATCAGTAAAATTTCCGCATCAATAGTTGAGGGCAAAAATGTATTATTGACATGGTCTCCTTTAAACTTCGGCGGGGTTAAATATACTGTATATCGTTCAAATGAGCCTTTAAATACTCCTGAGAAAGTACGTTCAGCTGAAAAAATTGCTGAACTGAATGACCGCGATCGTTTTATTGACAGAAATACAGTTTCAGGAACATATTTCTATGCAGTTACTACAGATGATTACTCTGGTAATGAAGACTTCTCGCTTTTGCCGGATGAATCTTTTACGGTTCGAGGCATAAAAGTTTTCAATAATGATGATTCCGTAGTTGTTTCATCTATAAAAGCGGTTTTGGACGAAAAAGGTTATGCAAAGATATCATGGCTTAATATTCAAAACTTTGACGGCAGCTACGAAATATACAGAAGTATTCATCCTGTAATTTCAGCAGATAAGCTGGATTCAGCCGAACACATAGCTTCCCTTCCGTCCTATGAAACAGCTTTTTCTGACAAAAGAAGCGGCCCAGGGACTTTTTACTATGCGGTTCTATCCAGAAATAAATCCGGAAGTCTGAATAGGGAACTTTATGCTGAATACAATTATACTGTCGAACCGGTTTCAGTTCCTGTGGCTGAAGATCCTGTTAAGGTTCTTTTAATAAAATCCGAAGCAAAGGGCACGGATGTAAACATCATCTGGAAATATACGGGAACTGATTATAAAGATCATCTGCTTTTCAGAAGTGATGTTCCGATTAAAAACAAAAGTGATTTGCTGCAAGCTTCACTAGTTGATGCTTTTGATCTCAGGCGTAATTATTATAAAGATTTTAATCTTCCTACCGGATCGTATTATTACGCGCTTGTTTCCGAGAATTATTATTCTGACAAAAATCTTGTTCTTGAAAACGGAGTTAATGTCACATCAATTCCTGTGGAAATTAAAAATGATTCGGCTGATTTGAACTATTCCGTTCATTCATTTAGCGCAATAAGAAATGACAGCGCTTCAGAAATAAGACTGACATGGAGCATTAGCGGAAGTGAAGGTCTTAATAATTATTCAATTTTCAGACTTACATCTTTTCCTAAAACAAAGGAAGATTTATCTTCGGCTGAATTGATTGTAACAGTTGATATTAAATCCGAAACTTACAGTGATAAACCTGAATTCCAGGGCAGATATTATTATGCAATTGTTCCCGCAGATTATTTGAAAAATGAGAGCGTACGTTTTCAGAAAGGTGTAAATGTCACTTCTGTTCCTGTGATGTTTATGAAACAGAATTCATTCCAAAAAGATGAAGAGATTGTTATAGAAGAAATTGAAAAGAAAAAAGAGACAGGTAATATAAAAACTCCTGAAAAGAGAAAAGATGACAGAGACCGTGAAGAGATTAAGTATTCTTCAGATTCTGTTGATTTGATACTGAAAAATTATTTTTATAAGAAAAGATATAATGAGGCCATAAAGCATTTGTCAGCTTTGTCTTCATCAAAGAATCCGGAAAGCGCAAAAGCTCTTTTCTATATCGGACGCTGTTATGTCGAGAAAAAAGAATACTATAAGGCACTTAAATATTTTATAAATAAATCTGTTAAGGCGAGTATGCCTAAGCAGGCGGCGTTTTGGCAGGATTACTGCATCAAAAAAGCAAAAGGAAAATGAGGCGGAAAATGAACATAAAAACTCTTATCATCGGCGCATTTTTGGTCATTCTGGGAATCGGAGGATTCGCTGTATATGAATACAAAATAAAGCCGGAAATAGAAGCCGGAAAATTATACAGGGAAGCTGTAATAGTTGCGCAGAGATGCGACCGCACTTCGTATAATAAAGCCATAGACATGCATGTAAAAATTATGGCGCAGTATCCTAAAAGCTCATATTCCTTTAAGTCATATCTGTCAATAAGCGAGTTGTATGAGAAGATAGGTCTATACCGTCTCGCTTATATCAATTATAATTATCTTATAAAAACATATTCGAAACGTGTTGATTCTGCCGGACTCCGGAATGATATTCTTTCAAGAATTGCGGTTTTAAAACTTCGTCAGAACAGAACAGATGAAGGACTAAATCAGCTTTATTCAATACTTAATGAAACTTCTGAAAAAGAGCTTCGTGCGCGAATATACTCTGAAATAGGATATGACAGTCTGAAAAAGAGCAACATGAATAAATCACTCGATTCGTTTAATCTTGCTCTTGGTGAAAATTCGGAAAATGAAGAAGCCGTTCTCGGAAAGGCACGTACACTGATCAGGCTTGGTAAATATGAAGAGGCATTTGATTTATATGATGTCTTTTTGAAATTTAAGGGCGATTTTTCGCCATATGCGCAGGATGTAAGAAAAGCATATCTTTCTCAGTTATATGACTGTTCTCTTTCGTATTTCCGCAGCGGAAAATATTCCTCTTCGGTTGCAGCATCACGCCGTCTTTTAGCTAATTTCCCTCAGTCAAAGCTTTCTGAGAATTCATATTACTGGGCAGGGGAAGGATATTATGCTCTCGGAAATTATAAAAATGCAGTAGTATACTTTACGAAGGCTTTGAGCAATTCTTATTATCACAAGGATGAAGATTCTCTTATCAAAAGAGGTCATTCATATTTTTCAATGAAATCGTATCTTTCAGCTGTAAAAGACTACAACAGATACATGGAACAGTACAGAAACGGAAAATATTTTTCAATTGCATCTAAATGGAAAGAACAGGCTTTGGCGGAGATAGCCCAGAAAGAACATTCTGAAAAGCTTGGAGCAGATTCTTATGAAAATAAACCGGATGCTCCAAAAGATGAAAAGATGTCATACGATTCAGAAGTTGATTGTGATGAAGCAGAATCTGAAAACGATTATTCATCTGAAACTTTTGAAGATGTGACGGAATTGTAATACCTATTGCGGAAGCTTAAAATGCTTCCGCTTCAGAAACAGAATGAAAAATTTACTTCTTACCTTTGCTGTTTTCCTTGTCAGTCTGAATCTTTATTCTTCAGATCTGCTTCAGCCAGTTGATACTAAAAACACATTTCTTTTTTACATTTCGCATCTTTTTATGCCGCAGTTCTCTTCGGAATCGTTTTATTCAAAAAGAATGTTTTCAGTTTCGGCATCAGAATCCAATACAATTTTTGATCCGGTATATTTTAAAAATAATGACAAGAATGCGGTAATCGACGTTGAAACAAGCTGTATGTCTTTATTTTATTCAGAAAAAACATTATATGATATTGAATTGTCTGTTTCAGTCTCATTCATCAGACATTGGAGCGGTTTTTTGGATGGGCCTATAGAAAACTTTCATTCTTTGCCGGTTTTTGGTTCAGGGCTTCCGAACGGAGGTAGAGAGCATGTGCCCCGAGACGAAATGAATATTTACTGTGAAAGCGGCGGAAAGAATTTCAATTTCACAAAAAGCTTATTTGGTATAACTGACCCTTCTTTTTATATTAAAAAAGGTTTCGTCTTGAATAAATTTGGTTTTTATTTTTCTG